>DASXDB010000333.1:0-4718 GCA_036490895.1 Gaiellaceae bacterium | reverse complement strand
CTGGTCGGGCTACGTCGTGGAAGCGATATCGCATCCGAGGTAGGAGAGGGACGTCATCAGGTCCGAGAGGAACGCGTCCGCAGCCTGCAGCGTGTCGAAGCGGTACGGCTTCTCGGTATTCGAGGTCTCAGCGAGCACGAGGACCTCGCCTTGCTCCTGCCGAACCGCAACCTTGACGACATCGGTGCCATCGCGGGTCACCCGCCAAGCGGTGTCGTGGTCGACGACGAGTTGAATTGCGGTTGACATCACGCAGAACATCGGCGGGCCGACCGCCGTCCATACCACCCGGAAGGGGGAGATTTACGCCGGATTTACGTAGGAAAACCGCGCGGTTACGCCGAGCAGACGCGCGCGAGCTCTTCGGCGCTGGTAAGGCCGCCGGCGACCTTCTGGATGCCGTCTTCCCACATCGTCTTCATGCCCTCGATACGGGCCGCCTCGTTGATCGTGTCGCGCGAGGCCTTCTCGGACGCGAGCTGCTCGAGGCGCCCGCTCATCTCGAGGAACTGGAACACGCCGACCCGGCCGCGGTAGCCCGTGTTGCCGCAGCGGGGGCAGCCGCGCTTGCGATAGAAGAGCGAGCCCTTCAGCTGCTTCGCGCGGACCTCGTCCACGTGCAGCGACAGGAGCTCCTCCGTCCCGACCTCGTACGCCTCTGCGCAGTGCGAGCACAGCCGGCGCGCGAGGCGCTGGGCGAGTACCGCCGAGACAGCGGCGCCGGTGATGAACGGCTCGACGCCCATCTCGTTCAGACGGGTGATCGCCGACGGTGCGTCGTTCGTGTGCAGCGTCGAGAGCACGAAGTGCCCGGTGAGCGCAGCTTCGATCGAGATGCGCGCCGTCTCGCCGTCGCGGATTTCGCCGACCATCACGACGTCCGGGTCGGAACGAAGAATCGACCGCAGCGCATTTGCGAACGTCAGGCCCGCCCGCGTGTTGATCTGAACCTGGTTGATCGACGAGAGCCGGTACTCGACCGGGTCCTCGACGGTGATGATGTTGATCTCGTCGCGGCTGATCTGGGCGAGGCTCGCGTAGAGCGTCGTCGACTTGCCCGAGCCCGTCGGCCCGGTGACGAGCAACGCGCCGGTGGGCTTCGCGAGGATGCGGGCCATCTGCTGCTGCATCTCTTCGCCGAGGCCGATCTCGGCGAGCGTCGGCACCTCACGTGACTTGTCGAGGAGGCGCATCGTGACGGCCTCGCCCTCGACCGTCGGCAGCGTCGCGACGCGGATGTCGAGCATGCGCCCTGCAGCCGCCGCGGTCAGCGTGATGCGGCCGTCCTGCGGCTTCCGCCGCTCGGCGATGTCGAGCTTGGCGAGAACCTTCAGGCGCGTCGTGACGCCGGCCGCGAGGCGCTTCGGCACACGATGCGCGACGTGCAGCACGCCGTCGATGCGGTAGCGGACGATCAGCTCGTTCTCCTGCGGCTCGACGTGGATGTCGGACGCTCCGTCCTCGGCGGCCTGGAAGATCATCGAGTTCACGAGGCGCACGAGCGGGGCATCCGAGATCCCGTCGTCGGCCTCGAGGTCGTCCTGGCTCTCGTCGTCCTCGCCTCCGATGACGACGGTGTCGAGGAAGGTCGCGTTCATCGCCTCGGCGGCGCGCCCGAGGCGGCGCAGCTCGGTGAGAACGTCGCTGCGCGCGGCAACGTGGAACACGACGTTGAGGCGCGTCGCGAACTTCAGCTCGTCGAGACCACGAACGTCCTGCGGGTTGGTGATCGCGACCTTGATGGTCTTGCCGTCGCTCGCGAACGGGATCGCGCAGACGCGCTCGAGCACGGCGAGCGGAAGCAGCTTGGCCGCACCGGCGTCCACACCTGCGATCGCGAGGTCGACGAGCGGAAGGTGGTACTGCTCGGCGAGCGAGCGCGCAACACCGAGCGAGCTCGCAAAGCCCTCCTCGACGAGTGCGTCGGCGAATGTGCCGCCGGCTGACGCGCGCGCACGCGCGGCATCGACCTTGTCGGACGGGAGCAGCCCGCTGTCGAGGATGATCTCGGAGACGAGGTCGCCGGCGCCGCTCCCGACAGACGCCTTCGGCTTCTTCTCGGCCGCGTTCCCCTCCTCGTCTCCGTCGACCAGGCGCAAATCCCGGGTGTTGTCCTTGTTCGAGGCTTCCATCACATCGCGCCCAGGTACCAGTCGAGGATGCTGTGCCCCGCGAAGAGCGCAACGACGCCGCCGAGCGCGAGGAACGGACCGAAGGGAATCGTCATCTTGCGGCCGGCCCTGCCGTGCCTTGCGATCAGCACGAACGAGGGAACGAGCGCGGCGAGCATCCCGAGCAGCAGTGCAACGGGAACGGTGCGGCCGAGCACGACGCCGAGCAGCAGCGCGAGCTTGACGTCACCCATTCCCATCCCGCCCGGGTACGCGAGCGCAGCGATCAGGAAGAACGCCGCCGCGCCGAGCCCCGCCGCGATCCACACGATCGACGGATCGAGAATCGTCTGCGCCGCGAGGAGAACGACCGTGGCCGGCAGGACGATGCGATTCGGGATGATCCGGCGCTCGAGATCGGTCGCGGAGATCGCGACCAGAACCGCACAGAACACCGCCGCGACCAGGAAGTCCCACGAGAAGCCGAACTTCAGCGCGCAGCATGCGACGAGGACCGCGGTCGCGGCCTCGACGGCCGGGTAGCGCCACGAGATCGACACACCGCAGTGGCGGCATCGCCCACGGAGCACAGCGTACGAGACGAGCGGGATGTTGTCGTACCACGCGATGCTCGTCTCGCAACTCGGACACGCCGAGCCGGGCGAGACGATCGACCGTCGCAGCGGGATGCGCGCGGCAACGACGTTCAGAAAGCTGCCGACTGCAAGGCCTGGCGCCAGGACAACCGCAGCGAACTCCACATTCATCCGCAGCGGTTACGCCGCGCCGGCTCCGGTTGCGAGCGTGTCGCGCTCGTGCGCTTCCGCCGCCTCGGCCTGCTCGATCGCGTGCTCCTTGAGCGCGCGGTCGAGAGCAATCATGAAGTCGTGTCGGTTGGGAGCCGCGTTCGCGGCGACGTCCTGGTCGACGAGGCCGGCGACGACGTGCGCGATCAGCGCCGTGTTCAGCGTCTGCATCTTGAAGAACGAGCCTTCGCCGACTGCCTCGGGGATGTACTCGGCCTTGTCCTCGCGGATCAGCTCCTGGATGCGGCTGTTCGCGATCATGACCTCGACCGCCGCCACCCGGCCGCCGCCGATCTTCGGCAGCAGGCGCTGGGAGACGACGCCGCGGAGCACGCCGGCGAGGATCGAGCGGACCTGCGGCTGCTTCACCGCAGGGAAGAACTCGACGTAGCGACTGACCGTCTCGGCCGCGTCGACCGTGTGCATCGTCGAGAGGACGAGGTGGCCGGACTCGGCTGCCTGCAGCGCGGTCTCGGCGGTCTCCGCATCGCGCAGCTCGCCGATCAGGATCACGTCGGGGTCCTGACGCAGGACGCGGCGAAGCGCTTCGTGGAACGAATCGGTGTCGAGCCCCACCTCGCGCTGGTTCACGATGCAGTTGACGTCCGGATGGATGATCTCGATCGGGTCCTCGATCGAGACGATGTGCTGCTTCCGCGTCCGGTTGATGTGACCGAGCATTGCGGCGAGCGACGTCGTCTTGCCGCTACCGGTCGCCCCCGTGACGAGGACGAGCCCGCGGTGCTCCTCGGACAGCGCCTCGACGCCCGGCGGAAGGCCGAGGCCGCGGAAGTCCGGGATCTGCGCCGGGATGACGCGGAACGCGAAAGAGATGTCGCCGCGCTGCCGGAACGCGTTCACGCGGAAGCGCGGCAGGTCGGGCAACTGGTAGGCGGTGTCCATCTCGCCCGTCTCCTGGAAGAGGCGGACGCGACGGGGCGCGCTGGCGCCGACCGTGTTCAGGATGTCTTCGAGGGCTTCCGAGCTGAAATTGCCGTGCCTTTCGAGCGGCGCGAGGTCGCCGTCGATCCGAACGACCGGAGGCTGACCGAACTTGAGATGGACGTCGCTGGCGCCGAGATCGACGGCCTGGGAGAGAATGTCGTGGAGGCTCACCTCCGCCCTATCGGCAGGCAGGCCCGAATCATTTAGCCGTTCTTGTTCCACCGTCTTTTTCGGCTGTACGTCCGCCCAAACGGGTTTCCTTCCTCAGGGTCCGGTCGAATCTGTCCGATACAGCACCTTGAATGGGTATTGACACCTGGCAACGCGGCGCAATGCTGGGAGACGCCGTCATGGAAACGTGAGCGAGAGACTGACAGAGGAATCGCAGCAGCTGGAGTCCACAGCGGCGACCGTAGAGGCGCTTGCACGGGCACTCGAGCTGCACGATTACCGGCGGGGCCGCTTCGGCGAGACCTCGGCCCACACCGCCCGCGTCACGCAGCTCGCGCTGCGGCTCGCGGAGGTCGTGGCGCCGGAGCTCGCACTCGAGCCTCAGCTCGCCTACGGCTTCCGGTTGCACGACATCGGCATGATCGGCGTCTCGAATGTGACGCTGCTCAAGCCGGGCGCGCTCTCGCCGGCCGAGGTCGACGAGATTCGTGAGCATCCGTGGCTCGGCGAGCGCATCGTCGCGCCGGTGCCCGCGCTCGGCGGTGTCGCCCGTCAGGTGATCGCGTGCCACCACGAGCGGTGGGACGGCTCCGGGTACCCGCGCGGCCTGCGCGGCGCGGAGATCCCGATCGCCGCACGCATCTTTGCCGTCGTCGACGCGTACGACGCTATGACGAACGACCAG
>DASXDB010000332.1:0-22142 GCA_036490895.1 Gaiellaceae bacterium | reverse complement strand
TAGCCGAGGCTCATCAGGCCAGCGGCAGCCGAGACCAGGAACTCCTCGACCCGGATCGAGGCGAGGTCGTCAGCCACCGATCGGCTCACCTGCTCGCACCTGCTCGGCGTAGATCTCCTCCAGCGTCGCACCCTCGTCGAGGCATGCGATCTGCCGCTCGGCCGCGTTGCGCTCGGGGATCGCGAGGTACGGCGCGGCGCCGATCTCGTCGGCGACGGGCGCCAGCCAATCGACGACCTGCTCGAGGCGCGCCCGGGCCGGCACCGGCTCACCGCGATCGAAGTCGAGAAGCTCGCCGGACAGGCCCCAGCGGATCGCCCGCCACATGTTCTCTTCGAGGAGACGGTGCGGCAGGCTGGGCAGCGTCTCCCCGTCGTCGTGCGCACGTGCACACCGCGCAGCGAGCGCGTAACAGAACGCCGAGAGCGACTGCGCCTCGGCGAGATCGGGCTGACCGTCGGCGATGCGAATCTCGATCGTCGGGTAGGCGAGATGCGGCCGCACGCTCCACCAGATCTGCGTGTGCTCGGTGATCGAGTCCGTGCGGTAGAGAAACGCGACGTAGTCGTCCCAGGCCTGCCGGCTGCCGTACGTGTCCGGAATCCCGCAGCGAGGGAACATGCGCGTGAAGATCTCGGTGCGCGCGGAGTGCAGGCCCGAGTTGACGCCTTCGACGAACGGCGAGCTTGCCGACAGCGCCAGGACCTCCGGCAGGAAGTTGCGCAGACCGTCGTGCACGGCGATCGCACGTTCGGCGCCCGCGATCCCGACGTGCACGTGGAGACCGAACGTGTTGTTGCGCCACACGACGTAGCGGAGCAGCTCGTCGTTTCGCCGGTAGTGCGGCGTGTCGATGATCCGCTGGTCTTGCCACCGGCTCCATGGATGCGTGCCGGTGGCGCCGAGCGCGAGCTGCTGCTCGCGCGCGAGCGCATGGATCTGCGACCGGCGCTCCTGCATCTTGGCGGCGGCCTCCTGGAACGAGGTGCACCGGCCGGTCCGGATCTCGACCTCGGATGCGATCAGTTCGCCGACGACGTGGTCGGCGAAGTCGGTCTGGTCTGCAGCCGCCTTCAGCGACTCGAACCGGTTCGTGAGCTCGAGCGTCTCGGGATCGAGCAGCGCGAACTCCTCCTCGACGGCGACGGTCAGATCCGTGCCCGTTTCGAACTCCTCGCGGTTGCGCGCGAGCAGCTCTTGCCACGTCCCCTTCTGTTCCTCGCCCATTTCGCGGGAGCCTAGCCGTGCGGTTCGAGCAGACGACGCGCGACTCCGGCCCACGACCAGCGCTTGACCACCGCGCGTCGCGCGGCGTGCTGTAGCAAGGCTCGATCCTCAGGCGACAACGCGAGCAGCTCTCGGAGCTTCGTCCGCAGATCGTCGGCACTTCCATTCTCGAATCCCGCGAGGTGCGCGAGGTGCTGCGGATACTCCTCCTCGAGCCCGGCGGCGACCTCGGCGAGCCCAGAGTGGCGCGCGACGAGCGGCGGCGACCCGGCTGCGGCGGCCTCGGCCGCGACCATGCCGAACGCCTCGGGGAAGATCGACGGGACGACGGTCACGTCCGCGAGCGGGAGGAGCTGCGCCAGGTGTCGGTGCTCGAACGGCCCGGTGAACAGCGTTCGCTTCGGGGCCATCGCCTCGAGGGCCTGCCGGTAGGGGCCGAAGCCGACGACGACGAGACGAGCGTCGATGCCGGCCATCGCCTCGAGCAGGACCTGCACGCCCTTCTGCTCGATCAGCTTCCCGAAGTAGACGACGGTGGGCTCGTCGCCGGCCAGGAACGACGCGAGCCGGCCCGCGTTGCCCTCGTCCGGCCGGCGCTCGTCGGCGTTGCCGGGGTTGGGCGGGTCGCGGCGCGCTTCCTCGATCAGCGCAGCGAGGGCTTCGTCCCGCGGCCGGATCGTGAACTCGTCGACGTCGACACCGGGCGACACCTCGTAGACGCGGTCGGTGTGGCCGACGACGTCCTCGAGCACCTCGCGGATGTGCGCCGAGCCGACGAAGGTCGTCTCCGCTGCGGCGAGCGCCTCGGCGCCCCACCGCTCGAGCTCCGGCCGACCACGCATCGAGTACTCGAGCTCGGAGCCGTGAGCCTTCACGCGGAACGGTGCGCCGCTCGCGGCCCCGACCGGCCCGCCCATCAGCACGTGATTCGCGAAGACGAGGTCGGCCGGGAGCAGCTCGCGCAGCGTCGCGGCGTTCGCGTCGACATAGGCGGCCTTCTCTGCATCCGAGAAGTCCTGCAGGAGCCTTGGCTCGAGGCCGGCGTAGAGGTCCATGACGAAGACCGGCAGCAGCCGCCCGGGCAGCTCGACGTTCACGACCTGCGCGCTGCCGAGGTCGTACTGCTCGGGCGCACGTTCCTGGCAGACCACGACGACGTCGTGACCGGCGTTGCTCCATTCGCGCGCGAGCGCGCGTGAGTAGACGTTCGACCCCGTGCCGCCGAGCAGGTAGCCGTGCCAGAGGAGGATCCGCACTCCCGAATGGTGTCTGACACCTCGGGTGTCAGACACCCCTAGGCCAGGTGGAAGTAGAGCGCGTGCAGCAACTCGACAGCGGGGTTCGAGGTGTGCACGGTGACGTCGGCGGGAACGTCGAGGAGCGCTTCCGAGTAGTTGAAGATGATGCGCACGCCCGCGTCGACGAGATCGTCCGCGACCTTTTGCGCTGCGACGGCCGGCACGGCGAGAACGCCGACGACGATGTTCTTGTCGCGCACGGCGTCCTTCAGGAACCGCTCGTCCTCGACCACGATCCCGCCGACATCGGACCCGATCACAACCGGGCTCGCATCGAATACGGCGGCGATGTTGATGCCGTGCTCGGCGAAGATCGGCGAGCTCGTGATCGCCTGGCCGAGACGGCCGGCACCGACGAGGGCGATGTTGTGCTGCCCCTGCGTCCGCAGGATCTTGCGGATCTCGGAGAGCAGCGAATCGATCGAGTAGCCGACACCGCGCTTCCCGAACTTGCCGAAGTTCGACAGGTCACGGCGAATCTGCGTCGCGTTGATGTTCGTGTAGTCCGCGATCTCCTGCGAGGAGATGCGTTCCTTGCCCATCTTCTGGGCCTGGCTCAGGACCTGGAGGTAGCGCGACAGGCGGGCCGCCACCCCAACGGTGAGACGATCCGAGACCCCGACGCCGCCGGCACCTTGCAACATCACGAAGTCATTGTGCCGAAGGCTCGGCAACGGCCGTTCGGTTGTCACAAACGCTTACGTTTGTGACAGCTTGCGGCGCAGCGCAGCCTCGTCCACGTAGTAGACGAACGCCCGGGCGCCGTCGATCTCGACGACCGGCAGCCACTCACGGTAGCGCGCCTCGAGCGAATCGTCGCCGGTGATGTCGACACTCTCGTAGGGGACGCCGACGCGATCCAGCACGTCGCGTGCGCGGTCGCAGAGGTGGCACCCCTGCGCGTGAAAGAGCGTGACGCTAGGGATAGAGGCCACGCGTGACCGTGGCCTCGGCAACGCGCTGGACCGCGAGGCCGTACGCGGCCTGGCGCATCGACGTCGAGCGGTCGGCCCGCGTCGACCACGTCTCCTCGAACGCACGCTTGACGATGTCGTTCAGCCGCGCGTTCACCTCGTCCTCTTTCCAGAAGTACTCCTGCAGCCCCTGAACCCACTCGAAGTACGACACGACGACGCCGCCCGCGTTCGCGAGCACATCGGGGAGGATCAAGACGCCGTTCGCCTCGAGGATGTCGTCCGCGGCCGGCGTCAGCGGGCCGTTCGCGCCTTCGAGGATCACTTTCGCCTTCACGGCGTCCGCATTCGTCTCCGAGACGACCTGCTCGAGCGCGCACGGCGCGAGCACGTCGCAGTCGGATGCGATCAGCTCGCCGTTCGTGATGTGGTCGCCGCCCTTGAGATCCGCGAGCGCGCCGCCGTCGCGCTTGTGCGCGAACGCTGCGGCGATGTCGATCCCTTTCGCGTTGTAGAGGCCGCCGCTCGAATCGGAGATCGCCACGACGGTCGCGCCGAGTTCGGAGACGAACTTTGCGAAGAACGAGCCCACGTTCCCGAAGCCCTGCACCGCGATGCGCAGCCCGTCGATGCTGCGGCCCTGCTTGTCGAGCGCCGCCGCGAGGCAGAACGAGCCGCCGCGCGCAGTCGCTTCCTCGCGGCCGAGCGAGCCGCCGATCGTCAGCGGCTTGCCCGTCACGACGCCCAAGACCGAGTGGCCCTTGTTCATCGAGTACGTGTCGAACATCCACGCCATCGTTGCTGCGTTCGTGCCGACGTCCGGCGCCGGGATGTCCTTCTCGGGCCCGATCTCGTTGATGATCTCCGAGGTGAAGCGGCGCGTCATGCGCTCGAGCTCGCTGCGCGACATCGTCTTCGGATCGCAGATGACGCCGCCCTTCGCGCCGCCGAACGGCAGGCCCATCAGCGAGCACTTCCACGTCATCCACATCGCGAGTGCCTTGACCTCGTCGAGCGTCACGTCCGGGTGGTAGCGGATGCCGCCCTTCGACGGCCCGCGCGCGATGTTGTGCGTGACGCGGTACCCGGTGAACGCGCGCACAGACCCGTCGTCGAGCGACGTCGGGATCGAGACCTCGACCGCCTTTTTGCATTGCGAGAGAACCGCAACCAACCGATCGTCGATGCCGAAGGTGCGGGCGACGTTCTCGAGCTGTTGCTGAGCGATCCGGAACGGGTTCTCGCGGAGATGCGATTCAGGTGCCGCAGTCGCCATCGGCGCGGGCAGTCTAGTCCAGCTGGAAGGAGACCTGCAGCCGTTGCGGCTTCGCGTCGAGCGGCAGCGTCGGCCAGGCCGCGAGCCGCAATTCATACGCGCCGGGAGGGAGCCGCGTGCTGGTCGGGCCACGGCCGGTGATGCCGAAGCTGTAGCTCCCGGGCAGCAGGTCGCGCAGGCGCGCCATCACGCCGAGGAACTTGCCCGAGCCGTGGTAGAGCAGGATGTCGAGGCGGCGGACCGGCTCGATCTGCAGCCCGCCGTCGCGCACCAGCGCGCCGGCCTGCACGCTCAGGATCGCCGGATCGGTGTCCGACGGAGCGAACGACTTCGCGCTGATCGTCGCGCTGCCGAGCAGGTTCGCCGTATCCCCGCGGAAGAGCATCGCCCAGGGCACGCGCATGGTGTGACCGGCGGCGCGAAGATCGACCGTGCCGGTGACGAGCCGGGTGTCGGCCGCAGCAGGCGCCCTCACGGTCACCTTCACGCGCCGCGCGTTACCGGCGCGCACGACGAACTGCTTCGGCGTGAGCTTGAACTTCAGCGCCTCCGAGTCGCCGTCGGTGATCGCGTTCGCGGACACCTCGAGGCGGCGGCTCGACACGTTGCGGATCGTCAGGAACCGCGTCGCGTGCCAGTGCGATCCCTCCCAGATCCCGAACCCGATCGACGTCGGCGTGGACGCAAGCTCGCCGACCGCGGACGCGCCCAGCCGGAGGAGACCGCCGCCGACCGCGGTCGGTACGGCGTGCCCACGCTGCGCATATCCCGCGAGCAGGCCTGCAAGCCCATCTCCATCCAGGCCGGGGCGCATCTGCGCGAGCAACGCGGCCGCACCCGCCACGGTTGCGGCCGCGGCGCTCGTTCCATTGATCGTCGCGTACAGAGGCGACTGATCCGGCGCTGAGCCGGGCTCGGAGGTGGCGATCGCCACACCGGGCGCAGCGATGTTCGGCTTCAGCGAGCCGTCGTAGGCGAGCCCCTGCGACGAGAAGCTCGCGACGATGCCGCGACCGGTGTTCGCCGCCGCGTGGACGGCGCCGACGGAGATGCCGACGTCGAGCCCGGCGCGCTGCGCAGCGAGCAGCTCGACCGCGTCCGCCGAGGGGATGACGACCGCCGGCGCCGTCGCGTCCTCCGAGAGCCGCAGCGACCCGGCGGGGAGCGAGGCGCCGTAGAGAAGGACGGCCGCCGCCCCGGCACGAGACGCCGAGATGACCGTCGCCTGCGGGTCGGCGCCCGCCGGGAGCACCACCGCCTTGCCGGCGACGAGGCTCAGGCCACTCGCGGAGAAGAAGTCGACTGCAGCAGCGCCCGGCGCGCCGGCGGTGGCGCGCGGCGTGACGACCTTCAGGTTCGCGGCGCCGCTCGGGGCCGCCGCACCGAGCAGCGGCACCCGCTCGTCGAAGATGACATCCAGCCCGCGGCGCAGGACGACGCGAACCTGCGGCTGCACCGTGCGCGAGTCGGTCGCCGCCACCGCGAGGGCCCCCGGCGCGCCCGCGGGCCCGGCAACCGACCCGAACGCCGGCCCCGCACCGCCGTCGTTCCCCGCCGGGCTGACGACCAGCGTGTTCAGGTCGAGCGCACCCTGCACCGCCTGCGCCTCGGGGCCGTCGGTGAACGCGGCATACGGCTCCACGACACCGACCAGCGCAACGCGGACGGCGTCGTGCTCGTCGCCGTCCCCGTTCGGATCGACGGCGCGGTCGAGGCCCGCGATCAGCTGGTCGCTCCGGCCGTAGACGAGCTCCCGGCCGTCGGCCGCCGCCTGCCACCCGGCGACGCGGATCGGCAGGATGCCGGCCTCCGGGGCGATCCCGCGCAGGCCGCCCGGTCCGTTCGACCCGACGAGAATGCCCGCGAGCTCGGTCGCGTGGGTCTCGAGCTGCGAACGGTCCTCGGGGTTCGCGCGCGCGGAGGCATCGCCGTCACTGTCGAGCACGTCGATCCCCGGCAGGACGCGGTCGTGCAGGTACGGGTGCGACGCGTCGATGCCGGTGTCGAGCAGGGCGATGGTCACGCCGTGACCGTCGAAGCCCGGCACCCCCACGTCAGGCCGGTGACCGCTGCTTGCTCCATAGGCATTCGACTCGAGCTGCGAGGCGGAGACCGAGGCGGGGAACGTGGCTCGCACCGGGTAGATGCCCGAGACCTCGGGCATCTGCTCGAGCAAGGACACGGCGCGCGGGTCGAGCGCAGCGGAGAAGCCGTCGAGCACGCGGTAGAAGCTGTAGTCGGGAGTGACGTTGATCCCGAGCGAAGCGAGCTTCAGCAGCACGTCCTTCTGGGCCGCGATCGTGCTCGCCCACCACGCGCGTTCCTGCGACTCCGTCGCATACCGGACCTTGGCGAGCCTCTGGCCGACGGACGGCGTCGACAGAACCACGATCATCCGCGACCCCGTCGGCACCGCGGCGCGCGGCCCGCCGACGAGACCGCGCCAGCTGCCGGCCGACGAAGCGGCGACCGTCCCACCGCCGCCCGGCGAGGCCGCGATCACCCCGAACGCGACCGCGATCCCGACCAGCGCGAGGACGGCGACGCTACGCGGTAGGACGCGCATCGAGCGAAAGGTACTCGGGGTACGGGACGGGGTCGACATAGCGCGCCGCCGACGCGATCATCGCCGCGTTGTCGGTGCAGAGCGGCAGCGGCGCGAGGGCGGCTCCCGGCAGCGAGGCGCGGAGCTTCGAGTTCGCAGCCACGCCTCCGACGACCGCGAGGCGGTCGGCGCCGGTCGCCTCGATCCGCTCGAGGAGCGCACGCACGATCGCGCGCTGGTAGCTCGCCGCCAGATCGGCACGCCGCGCTGCGAGCTCGTCCTCGCTCAGCTTCCGCACTGCGTAGAGCAGCGCCGTCTTGAGCCCTGAGAACGAGAAATCGAGACCGGGAACGCGGGCGACGGGAAAGTCGTAGGCCTCCGGATCGCCTTCGCGCGCGAGCAGGTCGAGCTCACGCCCGCCCGGGTACCCGAGACCGAGTAGCCGAGCGCCCTTGTCGAACGCCTCGCCCGCGGCGTCGTCGAGCGTCGTGCCGAGGACGGCGTAGCCGCCCCGCTCCGTCACGTCGAGCAGCATCGTGTGACCGCCGCTCGCCAGCAGGCATGTGAACGGCGGCTCGAGGTCGAGGGGCTTGAGGTACAGCGACGCGACATGGCCGTGCAGGTGATTGACCGGGACGAGCGGCAGCCGGCGCGCCCACGCGAGCGCCTTCGCGGCGGAGACGCCGACGAGCAGCGCGCCGATCAGGCCCGGACGTGTCGTCACGGCGATCGCGTCGACCCGATGCCCGTCGATCGCCTCCGCGATCACGGGCGCGACGAGCTCGAGGTGGCGACGGGACGCGACTTCCGGCACGACGCCGCCGAACCGTCGATGGAGCTCGGCCTGCGACGCGACGACGCTGGAGACGATCTCGCCCTCCCAGCTGACGACCGCTGCGGCCGTCTCGTCGCAGCTCGTTTCGATCCCGAGGATCACTCGGTCGATCGCGCCTCGCGCCACATGATCAGCGCGTCTTCCCGGTTGTCCGTGTAGTACCCGCGGCGGATGCCGCGTCCCTCGAAGCCGAGTCGCTCGTAGAGCCGGATCGCGGCTTCGTTGGAGACGCGCACCTCGAGCGTGAAGCCGCGGCGCTCGTCGTGACGGGTCAGCTCGAACAGGCGATCGAGCAACGCGGTCGCGATGCCGCGGCGCTGACGCTCGGGCGCCACCGCGACATTCATGATGTGCCACGCATCGACGTACCGCGAGTTGATGACGTAGCCGACGAGCTCGTCGCCTTCGAAGGCACCGAGACAGATCGAGGTCGGCTTCGCGAGCTCGGAGGCGAACATCGATCGCGACCACGGCGTCGGGTAGGCGCGCTGCTCGATCGTCTCGATGTCCGAAAGATCGCCGAGCTCGAGCGGCCGGATGTAGAGCGCGACCGCCGTCATGCCTGCGGCCTCGCATCCGGCTCGCGGACATAGAGCGGCTCGACGAGCGCCGCGTCGCCGAACGGGCCTGCCCGCTCGATGAGCAACAGCGGATCCGGCAGGTGCCGCGGGTCGTCGTCGGGCGGCACGTCGGCGCCGGCCGACTCGAAGACGTCGCGATAGCGCACGGCACCGTCTCCGACGAGCGTCCGGCCGGCGACCTCGAGCTCCTCCGGGCGGCAGACGATCGGGCCGGGCGCGAACACCTCGCCGCGCCGCGCGTCGATCACCGCCAGCCCGTCTCGGTATGCATCGAGCGTCGACGCGCCCGCCACCTGCACGTCGAGGGCGAGCGCCAGCGCCCGTGCAACCGCGAGGCCGATCCGGATGCTCGTGAAGCTGCCCGGGCCGCGGCCGACGACGATCCCCTCGATGCTCGCGGGGTCGCCGACCAGGCGGTCGACGGCAGCGAGCACGTCTCCCGCCCGCGCGGCGCGGTCGCGCGCGCCGGTCGAGACGCCGCAGACTGCGCCGAAAGAGGTGGCGGTGTCAAAGGCCAAGATCACTGTCGATCCTCACGCTCCGATGCGACTCGTCGACGTGCCCGAGAGTAACGACGGCGCGGGCTTCGGGCAGCCAGTCACCGCCGTGCTCGGGCCACTCGACGAAGGCGACCGTCCCGTCGAAATAGGGCTCCAGGTCGGCCCACTCCTCCGGATCGAGCCCTGCGATCCGGTAGAGGTCGAGGTGCGCGACCGGCGTCGGAGCGTCGTAGCGGTGGCCGATCGTGAACGTCGGACTGGAGACCGGGCCGGTCACGCCGAGCGCGCGGGCCGCGCCGCGCACGAACGTGGTCTTCCCGGCGCCGAGCTCGCCCGAGATCGTGACGACGTCGCCCGGGCCGAGTCGTTCCGCGAGACGTGCGGCGAGCGCCTCCGTCTCCGCGGGAGACGCGGTGATCGCCTCCATGGCCGCGAAGGCTAGAAGAGGCCGAGCTGCTCCGGCTGTGCCACCGCGGCCGGCTCGGGCTCGGGCGGGGGCGGCGGAGCGACCGCGCGGCCGAGGAGCTCGGGGATCCGCGCGAAGTCCTCCTGCAGCACGGCGAGCATCCGCGGGGTGTAGAGCGCGGCGGCGGGATGGAAGATCGGGTAGAGCGTCACCGAGTTGCCGCCGAGCACGACGTCCTGCGGCCGCCCGTGCACCTGCGTGATCCCGGCGGGCCGTCCTGACAGGAGCTTCGTGGCGAAGTTGCCGAGCGTGCAGATCAGCTTCGGCTGGATCAGCTCGATCTTCTTCCAGAGGTGCGGCTCGCAGGCCTGGATCTCGTCAGGTTGCGGATCGCGGTTCCCGGGCGGGCGGCACATGAGCACGTTGTTGATGTAGACGTCCTCGCGCGCGATGCCGATCTCGGCGAGCAGACGCGTCAGCAGCTGGCCGGCGGCACCGACGAACGGCACGCCCTGCTTGTCCTCATGGAAGCCGGGCGCCTCGCCGACGAACATCAGCTCGGCGTTCGGAGAGCCTGCGCCGAACACGACCTGCGTGCGCCCCTGCGAGAGCACGCACTTCGTGCAGTCTGCGACCTCGTCGCGGTAGCCGAGGAGCTCAGCAGCAGCCACAACTACCTCCGCAACAGCCGCCGCCGCCGAAGCTGGGCTGTCCGGAGGTGCCGTGGGCTGCAAACGACGTGCTGAACTGCTTCGCCACCTTCGGCTTGCCGCAGTCGGGGCAGGCGGGATCCGGGTCGGACATCCCTACCAGCTCCTCGAAGTGGCATTCGCAGCTCATGCAGACGTACTCGTAAATCGGCATCGGACAGATCCTAGCTCGGGCATCCTGACGGGGCGCGCGGACGGTACGCTGCAGATGCCCGGTACCCGCAAGGGACTGGAGCACGACATGTTCGACGAGATCACGGTCATCGGCGCCGGGCGCGCCGGCACCACGATCGCCGCGCGGTTGCGCGAGCGCGGGATTCGCGTGGGCGACGACGGCGACCTGCGCCTCCTCTGCGTGCCCGATCGTGCGATCGCCGGGGTCGCACGATCGATCGAGCCCGGCCCCTGGGTCGCTCACGTGTCGGGCGCGACGCCGCTCGCCGCGCTCGAGCCGCACGCACGGCGGTTCTCGGTCCACCCCCTGCAGACGCTCTCGAAGGAGGGTGGCCCGCAACAGCTCGACGGCGCCTGGGGCGGCGTGACCGCCGAGTCGGAAGAGGCGCGCCGCCGCGGGATCTGGCTCGCCGAGACCCTCGGGCTGCAGCCGTTCGTCCTCGCCGACGACCGGCGTGCGCTCTACCACGCCGGCGCGTCGATCGCGTCGAACTTCCTGGTCACGCTCTACCGCGTCGCGGCCGATCTGGTCGAGCGCGCGGGCGCGCCCCCGGAGGCGCTCGTGCCGCTGATGGAGCGGACGATCTCGAACGGCTTCCAGCTCACCGGCCCGATTGCGCGCGGCGACTCGTCGACCGTCGACCGCCACCGGCAGGTGCTGCACGACACCGACTACGCGGAGCTGTACGACGCCCTCGCGGAGGCGACCAGGCCGTGATCGTCGCGCGGTCGATCGGGGAGCTCGATCTCCCTGGCCACGGCGTCGTCGGCCTCGTTCCGACGATGGGCGCGCTGCACCCCGGCCACGCGGTGTTGTTCGAGGCGGCCCGCCCCGACTGCGACGTGCTGGTCGCGAGCGTCTTCGTGAACCCGGCGCAGTTCTCGGAGCCGGCCGACCTCAACGCCTATCCAAGCGACCTCGACCGTGACGTCGCGTTCGCAGCAGAGCTCGGAGTGGACGTCGTCTTCGCCCCGCCGGTCGAGGAGATGTACCCGACCGGGTTCGCAACATGGGTCGAACCCGGCGGCGCGGCCGAAGGGCTGGAGAGCGCGAACCGCCCCGGGCACTTCCGTGGTGTCGCGACCGTGTGCCTCAAGCTCTTCAATCTCGTCCGTCCGCGGATCGCCTGGTTCGGACAGAAGGATGCGCAGCAGGTCGCGGTCGTCAGGCAGCTCGTCCGCGACCTCAACGTGCCGGTCGAGATCCGCGTCGTCACAACGGCACGCGATCTCGACGGGCTCGCGTTCTCGTCGAGGAACGCGCGCCTCACGCGTGACGAGCGCGAGCTCGCGCGCGCGATTCCGCGCGCGCTCGAGACTCATGACGCCGCAGCGGCCCGCGCCGTCCTCGAGACGGCCGGGCTCGAGCCCGACTATGTCGAGATCGCCGATCTCGACGGCCCGACGCTGGTCGTGGCAGCACGCATCGGCTCCACACGGCTGATCGACAACGTTCCCCTCGCGAAAGGAGCTCCTTCGTGACCACCCGCCCGCGCACGCCTGCACCCGGCACGCCCGCCCCGGGCAAATTGCCGCTCCCCGAGGTCGCGGAGATGAAGCGCCGTGGCAACCGCATCGTGATGGTGACCGCGTACGACGCACCATCCGGCCGGATCGCGGACGACGCCGGCGTCGACCTGATCCTCGTCGGCGACTCCGCCGCGATGGTGGTGCTCGGCCACGACTCGACGGTGCCAGCGACGGTCGACGAGATGATCCTCCTCACCCGCGCGGTCAATCGGGGCGCCCGCCGCCCACTCGTGATCGCAGACCTCCCGTTCGGCTCGTACCAGGTGAGCGACTCGCAGGCGCTCGAGACGGCGATCCGGTTCGTCAAGGAGGCGGCGGCGGACGCCGTGAAGCTCGAGGGCGCCGGGCCGATGCTCTCCCGGGTCCGCGCGCTGACATCGGCCGGGATCCCCGTGATGGGCCACATCGGCCTGACCCCGCAGACCGCGACGATGCTCGGCGGCTTCAAGGCGCAGGGACGCAACGCCGCGAAGGCGGTGGAGCTGTACGAGGACGCGCTCGCGCTCGAGGCGGCCGGCTGCTTCTCGCTCGTCCTGGAGGCCGTGCCGGCTCCCGTCGCGGCGCGCATCACCGCGGCGCTGTCGATCCCGACGATCGGCATCGGCGCCGGCGCAGGCTGCGACGGCCAGGTGCTCGTCTGGCACGACATGCTCGGACTCTACGAGGGGAAGTCGCCGCGCTTCGTCAAGCAGTACGCCGAGCTGGCGCCGATCATTCGCGACGCGATCGCACAGTACGCAGCCGACGTGCGCGACGGCGCGTTCCCGGAGGTGAAGCACACCTACGCGATGGCCGACGAAGAGCTCGCCCTGTTCGAGGACGCGCTCACCGAGGTGCACGCGCGAGGCTAGCTCGGCTCGCTCCTGGGCCGGAGATAGACGAACCAGTAGACGAGCCCGACCATCAGGGCGCCGCCCAGGATGTTGCCGATCGTCACCGGCAGCAGGTTGTCGCGCAGGAACGCCGTCCAGGTGAGGCCCGACAGGCTCGGCGGCTTGGCGAGCGTCGAGACGAAGGCCGTGTCGTGCTTCACGAAGAGGCCGTACGGGATGAAGTACATGTTCGCGACGCTGTGCTCGAACCCGGAGGCGACGAACGCGGCGATCGGGGGCACGATCGCGAGGATCTTGTCAGCGGTCGTCCGTGCGCTGTAGCACAGCCAGACCGCGAGGCAGACGAGGCCGTTGCACAGCGCACCGAGCACGACTGCCTGTCCGAACCCGAGGCTCGTCTTCGCCGCCGCGATCGTGAGTGCTGTCCGGCCGACCTCGCCGCCTCCGAACGTGTACTGCCGTCCGTAGTAGACGAGCCCGGCGGTGGCAATCGCGCCGACGAAGTTGCCCAGATAGACGATGAGCCAGTTCCGGAGCAGCTCGCGCGTCGTCACGCGGCGGCTCGCCCAGGCCATCGAGATCAGGTTGTTCCCCGTGAACAGCTCCGCCCCGGCAACGACGACGAGGATCAGGCCGAGGGAGAACGTGGCGCCGGCAAGCAGCCGCGCGACCCCGTACGGGAGCGAAATCGAGTCGGCGAGTGTGGTCGTGGCGAAGACGGCGCCGAGCGCGATGAAGGCGCCCGCCAGCACGGCAAGCACGAAGCTGGTCAGCGGGTCGGATCGAGCCTTGCCGGCTCCGATCGCCTCCGCTTTCTGAGCCATCTCGCGGGGCAGCAGGGCGTCGATCGAGAGATGCTGCGTCGCGTCGACCGGAGGAACCGCGTTCACCGCAGCAACTCGTGGTCGAGCGCCCAACGGACGATGTGAGCGCGCGACGGAGCACGGAGCTTTCGCATCGCACCCGCGCGGTGCATCTCGGCCGTGCGGATCGAGATCGACAACCTCTGGGCGATCTGCGCATTCGTGTAGCCGTACGCGAGCAGAATCGCAACCTGCTTCTCGCGCGGTGTAAGCGTGATGGTTGGGGCGATCGTCACGCCCGCAACATGCGGCGCGCGTTCGCGGAAGGCATCGGCGAGACCCCCGAGCGACCAGCAGTAGTTCTTACGGTTAGTGGTCAAACGGCTGCGCGCGTCGGATGAATCCGGGTTTTCCCGAGGACCGGATACGAGCCGCGCGCGGATTCGGCCGCGCCGCCGGACGGCGACGGTACCGGGTGACTGCACCAATGACGAAGGAGGAGGAAGACCATGAGACCGATCCTTCTGGCCACGGACGGCTCGCCCTCCGCGGCCGAGGCGACCCGCGAGGCGATCGAGCTCGCGCGCGCGCTCGACGTGCCCCTGATCGCTACGGCCGTGGTGCACGTGGCGCCCCGCACGTACGGGTACTACGGATACGCGGAGATCTACAGCGAGCTCTGGAAGTCCGAGCACGACCACGTCTACGCGCTCCTGGACGAGGTCTCCGAGCGCGCGGTCGCCGCAGGTGTGCGGTGCCGGACGTTCCCGCTCGAGGGTGCGATCGTCGAGGAGATCTGCAAGCTCGCGCGTGAGCGCGAAGCCGCGATGATCGTCATCGGCGCACACGGCTGGGGCGCGGTCAAGCGCCTCGTGTTCGGCAGCGTCTCCCTCGGCGTCCTGCACGATGCTCCTTGCCCGGTGCTCGTCGCGTATGCGAAGCCGGGCGCGGTGACGTGGGTCGACGAGCGGCAGGCCGCCGCGACCGCGTAGATCGACAGAGGGGCGGGACCGATCCGGCCCCGCCCCTCCTCGCGGTCCGACCTACGCGGGGACAGGCACGCGCGCAGGCACTGCGAATACCGGGCACGGCGCGACACGGAGAAGCCGCATCGTGACGCTGCCTGCGAGCGCAGTGGCGAGGAATCCGTGCCCGTGCGAGCCGACGACGATGAGGTCGGCGTCGATCTCGCGTGCGACGTCGGCGATTAGGTCCGCCGGCGCATGCACCGTGCCGGTGATCACCGTGCAGGTGGCGTCGAGACCGGCTTCGGTCAGACGCGCCGTCTGCTCGCGGACCTTCTCCTTGATCGCAGGCTCGTCGGCGTACACCGGATATCCACCCGCACGCCCGGTGAGGTGCTGGTCGACATGAACGACCGTCACGTGCGCCGAGAACGCCTTGGCCAGCTCCTCCACGAGCGGGAGCGCGCGGTCAGCGTGCTCCGAGCCGTCCGTCGCCCAGATGATCGAGGTCAACATCACGACTCCTTTCCGACTCGGCAGCGCCGGGTGCACTGCCTGCGAGAACAACCTCGTCTCTCAGAGCAACGAGCGCATCGCGCTAAGCCCGGATCTGCCGTCAGCGGATCCGCGGATCGAAGAACGCGGTGGGAACAGGCCCGCCCGCGAGCACGGCCAAGGCAGGCGCCAGGTGCCGAGCGAAGATCTTCGCCGGCGGAGCCCACAACGGATCGCGGGACACCACTCCCTCGTCCCGGAGGTCGTCGAGGTCACGGCGGACGTAGAGGCTTTCGCCGCCGCAGGCGACGCGGGCATACAGGATCGGCTTGAACGGGATCGGCGCGATCACCGCGCCCGCGAGCGCGGCAATCGCCGCCGCAGCGGCATCTGCCTGTGCAGCGGCCAGGCTCCCGTGCTTCACCTCATATCCCGTCACGTCACCTGCCGCGTACACGTCCGGCAGGCTGTGAACCGCGCCGTAGCGGTTCACCGGAACGAAGCCGTCCTCGTCCGCGGGAATCCCGTAGATGCGGTGAGCGTGCAGGGCGGGGGCCGCAACCGTAATCTCCCTGCGAGGTAGCGCGGCGAAGTCGAACCCGGCCTCCACTGCGATCCCACGGCGCTCGAGCAGCGAGGCGACGGCCGCGCTGCCGGCGCGTCCGAGCACGGCGGCCGGAGTCGGCTCGACCGTCACGATGGTGACAGGCTTGCCCGAGCCGGCACGCAGGCCGAACGCGACCTCGTAGACGGGAAACGGCCAGGTGCGCGGAACCGGCACCGCCATCGTGTACGCGTCGCCCGCGGCGCGCAGCAGCCCCGCCGTCCGCTCGCTGTCGCTCGGGCCGCGGAAGGTGACGTCGGCCCGGACGGCGGGCCGCGGTGCCGCGCCCGTCGCGAGCAGCAGCGCGTCGTACCGGATCACCATCCCGTGACGCGTACGCGCGACGCGGTTCTCGGGGTCCACGGATGCGAGCTCGCCGAGGGTCAACTCTGCGCCGACGGTGCGGGCGACCTCACCCAGCTCGAACGAGGCGACGCGGCCGCCGCCGAACGGCTCGAGCGGCGCTTGCGGGCGGTAGAAGAAGCGTGTCTCGGGTGCGAGCAGCTCGAGATCGACGAGGTCGCCCGCGAGCGCTCTCAGGGCGAGCAACGCCTCGAGCGCAGCCACGCCCCCGCCCACGACGAGCGCGCGCAGACCGTCGTGGCCCAAACGCAGGGATCCCCTCGACATCCTCGACCCGGCGCTCAGTGGTGCGGGTGGAACATGCGCCAGCCGGCGCCGCCGACGATCACGGCCCCGACCACGACGTAGGCAACCGCCACTGCGATCCAAAACGCGGCCATCGGGCACCTCCCTTCCACCGTGATCGTCGCGCCGCGGCTCCAGGCAGGCATCGGCAGAAACCCGCGGACGAGTCCGCAGTTGCAACCGATTCGGACGGTGACGTCCCGCCGTACCGTCGGGTCGTACCGTCGGCTCGAGGAGGCACGCGATGAGAACCAACCTCGCCGGCCGGGTCGGCCGCTGGAGCGCAGCGCACTGGAAGCGCGCCGCGTTCGGCTGGCTCGCGCT
Organism: Gaiellaceae bacterium; assembly: GCA_036490895.1. GTDB lineage: Bacteria > Actinomycetota > Thermoleophilia > Gaiellales > Gaiellaceae > PALSA-600. The sequence goes on along the minus strand of DASXDB010000332.1, from coordinate 5,474 downwards.
TGCAGTGATCGCCGCGCTGTTCAGCGGCGCGATCCCCGTGAAGGAGCTCAAGGACTCGGACGTCGCGAACGGCGAAGCCGCCCGCGCGCAGCAGATCCTCGAGCAGGGAGGCTTCAACGTCCCGGCAACGGAGAGCGTCCTCGTCCAGTCGAAGACCGCGACGATCGACGAGCCGGCGTTCAACGTCGCAGTCGCCAACGTCGTCCAGGCGCTGTCGCTGCAGCCGAACGTCACCAACATCGTCTCGCCGATCGAGAACCCCGCCGCGGGCCTCGTGTCACGCGACCGGCACTCGGCCCTCATCGAGTTCGACCTCAAGGGCAAGGCCGACAGCGCAGACGACCGAGTCGCCCCGATCCTCGCGGCGATCGACGGAGTACAGGCCGGTAACCCGAGCTCCCTCATCCAGGAGTTCGGGCAGGCGTCGGCCAACCACGAGCTTTCACAACGCTTCTCCCGCGACATGACGCGTGCGGAATACACGTCGCTGCCGGCAACGCTGGCGATCCTCGTCGTCGCGTTCGGTGCGCTCGCAGCGGCCGGGTTGCCCGTGCTGCTCGCGCTTTCCGCGATCCTCGCGGCAACGGGGCTGAACGCCGCGGTCGCGCACTTCGTCCCCACGGACGAACAAACGGTCAGCGCCGTGATCGTGATGATGGGGATGGCCGTCGGGATCGACTACTCGCTCTTCTACCTCCGCCGTGAGCGAGAGGAGCGGCATCGTGGAGCGGAACCCCGCGAGGCCCTCCTGCGGACTGCGCGGACCTCGGGACAGGCCGTTCTCGTGTCCGGCGCGACCGTACTGATCGCGATGGCGGGCATGTTGATCGCCGGCAACGCGATCTTCACCACGATCAGCGTCGGGACGATGCTCGTCGTCTTCTGCGCGATGGTCGGCTCGCTGACGGTGCTACCGGCGGTCTTGCACCGGCTGGGCGACAAGGTCGACAAGGGTCGCATCCGTGTCTTTCGCGGCCTGCCGCGGGACGACGGCGCCTGGTCGCGTCTGATCGGACGGATCCTCGCGCGGCCGGTGCGGTCCGTCGTGCTCGCAGCCGGCGCGCTCCTCGTGTGCACGTTACCGGTCTTTTCGATTCACACGAAGCTGCCGACCTACGTCGACCTCCCTCACGACATGAAGATCATCCGCACCTACGAGCGGATCCAGCAGGCGTTCCCGGGCTCACAGACACCGGCCGTCCTGGTCGTGCATGCACCCAACGTGACGACGCTGCAGATGCAGCACGCCTACGCGCTGTTCCGGACCCGCGCTCTCGCGACCGGCGAGCTTCGCCCTCCGTTCCACGTCACGGTGAACCACGACCGGACCGTCGCGCGGATCGACTTCGCGATCGCGGGCAACGGCGACAACGCCGCCTCGATCTCGGCGCTGAGGACGCTCCGCGAAGACGTCATTCCGCCGATCGCGCAGTCGCTACCCAATGTCGAAACCGCAGTCACCGGCATCACCGCCGGCACGTATGACTTCAACGAGCACATGAAGGGCCGCATGCCGTTCGTGTTCCTGTTCGTGCTCGGCCTCGCCTTCGCACTGTTGTTGATGACGTTCCGCTCACTCGTGATCGCAGTGACGGCGGTCGTCCTCAACCTGCTCTCGGTCGCAGCCGCGTACGGGATCATCGTCGCGGTGTTCCAGTTCGGCTGGCTGCACTCGGTGTTCGGATTCCAGACGAACGGAGCGATCATCACGTGGATCCCGCTCTTCCTATTCGTGATCCTGTTCGGGCTGTCGATGGACTATCACGTCTTCATCCTCAGCCGCGTGAAGGAGCTCCACGATGCGGGCGCCACGACGGAGGACGCGGTACGACTTGCGATCACGCGCACGGCCGGGACGGTGACCAGTGCCGCGGTGATCATGGTCGCGGTGTTCGGGATCTTCTCCTCACTCGCGCTCATCCAGATGCAGCAGATGGGCTTCGGGCTCGCGGTCGCCGTGCTGATCGACGCGACCGTCGTTCGAGCGATCCTCGTCCCGGCCACGATGAAGCTGCTCGGCGAATGGAACTGGTACTTGCCGGATTGGCTCGGCTGGCTGCCGTCGCTGTCGCCTGAGGGCGACCAGCCTCCCACGCGTCGCGGGCCGACCGTGCCCGTCGCGCACTAGGTGGTCGCCCCGGCGGAATCGGGACGTCGGGGCACCCTCGCTCCCGATCAGTTCGCGCCGCTCGACCCGGAGAACGCGTTGGCGGTTCTCGGCGTGGCGCGCACCGGGCTGAGCCACGAAGCCGCGGCGGCCGCGCTGGAGCGTGAAGGCGGCAACGAGCTCAGTCGTTCTCGCCGCACGTTGCTCGCGGTTCTGTTCTCCCAGATCCGGAGCCCACTGCTCGCACTGCTCTTCGGCGCCGCGGTCGTGTCGATCGGCGTCGGCGAGCGCACCTCGGGCGGAATCATCGTGTCGATCATTGCGCTGAGCGTCGGGTTGGGCGCGTTCAACGAGTTTCGGAGCGAGCAGACGCTCGCCGCGCTGCGCGAGCGAACCGGCCGACGGGCGACCGCGCTTCGCGACGGCTCGCCGCTCGAGCTCCCCGCCGTCGAGCTCGTCAGGGGCGACGTCTGCGTGCTCCAGACCGGCGACGTGGTGCCCGCCGACATGCGGCTGCTCGACGCGAGCGAGCTCACGATCGACGAGGCCGCGCTGAGCGGTGAGCCGTACCCGGTGGAGAAGCGGGCCGAGGCGGTCGCCGCAACGACCGGGGCTGTGCACGAAAACTGCGCCTACCTGGGAACGATCGTCCGCAGCGGCCGCGGGCTCGGGCTCGTCGTTGCGACCGGCATGCAGACGCGTCTCGGCGCAGTCGCGCGCGGGCTGGAGCAGCGCCAACCCCCCACGGCTTTCGAGCGAGGCCTGACGTCGTTTGCCGGCCTGCTCGCGAAGGTCACCGGTGTTCTCACCCTCTCGATCTTTGCGATCAACGCAGGACTCGGCCACCCGTTCTTCGACTCGCTGCTCTTCTCACTCGCCATCGCGGTCGGCCTGACACCGCAGCTCCTGCCGGCGATCGTCACCGTCAGCCTGTCGACCGGCGCGCGGAGGATGGCAGCGAAGAACGTGCTCGTGAAGCGGTTGATCGCGATCGAAGACCTTGGCGACGCCGACGTGCTCTTCACCGACAAGACGGGCACGTTGACGGAGGGCGAGATCCGGTATCGGGAAGCGGTCGACCCGAACGGCGTGGCCCGCCCTGACCTCAATCTGCAGGGGTTGCTGTGCAGCGAGCTCGACTTCGAGCACGGCGGTGTTCCGCTCGGGAACACGCTCGACCTGGCGATCTGGCGCAGTCTCGAGCCGAAGGTCGCCGAGGCGGAGCTCACGCGGGCGACGCGCGTCGCGACGATCCCGTTCACCTTCGAGCGCCGCCGCACTTCGGTCGTGCTCGAGCAGAACGGTGAGCGGACCTTGCTGTGCAAGGGGGCAGCGGAGGAGGTCATTGCACGGTGCAGCACGGTGCGCCTCGAAGCGGGCACCGCGCCGCTCGCCGGCCGGCACGGAGAGATCGAGAAGACGCTGTCGGGCCTGCTCGATCAAGGGCATCGACTCCTTGCCCTCGCGCGCCGGCCCGTCGAGGCTAAGGCGCGGTACGACGCCGGCGACGAAACGGCGCTCGAGCTCCTCGGGTTCCTCGTCTTCGCGGATCCGCCCAAGGCCGATGCAGCCGAATCGATCGCTCGCCTCCAGCGTCTCGGGATCGAGCTCAAGATCCTGACGGGCGACAACGAGCGCACCGCCGCCCATGTGTGCAGCGAGCTCGGCTTGGACGTTCGGGGCGTCGCCCGCGGCAACGAACTCGCTGGTCTCAGTGACGAGCAGCTCGTCCAGCTCGTCGGTGCGACCACGATCTTCGCGCGTGTCAGCCCCGAGCAAAAGTCCCTCCTCGTCGCTGCGGCGCAGCGCGGCGGCGCGGATGTGGCGTTCCTCGGCGACGGCGTGAACGACGCAGTCGCGCTCCACCAGGCCGACGTGGGCGTCTCCGTCGACACCGCCGTCGACGTCGCGAAGGAGGCGGCCGACGTCCTGCTGCTCGAGAAGAGCCTGCGTGCAATCGCAGACGGCGTCGTCGAAGGACGCCGAATCTTCGTCAACACGACCAAGTACGTCTTGATGGGCACCAGCTCGAACTTCGGGAACATGTTCAGCGCCGCCGGCGCCTCGCTGTTCCTCTCATTCCTGCCGATGCTGCCGAGCCAGATCCTCCTCAACAACATGCTCTACGACTGCTCGGAGCTGACGATCCCGACCGACTCGGTCGACGAGGAGATGCTCGCCCGGCCGAAGCACTGGGACATTGCCTTCATCCGACGGTTCATGGTCTTCTTCGGGCCGATCAGCTCGATCTACGACTTCGCCACGTTCGCCGTGATGCTCTGGGTCTTCGACGCTCACGCTTCGCTCTTCCGAAGCGGCTGGTTCGTCGAGTCGCTCGCGACGCAGGCGCTCGTCGTCTTCGTCATTCGCACGCGCCGCGTGCCCTTCGTACGCAGCCGGCCAAGCTTGCCGCTCCTCGTCACGACGATCGCCGTGGTCCTCGTGGGTCTTGCATTGCCGTACTCGCCGCTCGCACACACACTCGGCTTCCGCACGCTGCCGTGGCTGTTCCTGGTGATCCTGGCGGCGATGACCGGGACGTACCTCGCACTCGCCGAGCTCGGCAAGTCGTACTTCTACCGCCGTCACGGCGACGCGGAGTGAGCCGCGACGCCGCGTCGAGCGGCGTCGCGGCTCTCACCGGTCCTACCTCCTCACGACGGTGACCTTGTGCGGCTTGGGCTGATCGGTCTTCGGCACGCGAAGCGTCAGGATCCCGTTGCCGTACGTGGCCTCCAGGTGCTCGCCGTCGGTGCGCGACGGGAGCTGGAAGGTCCGCTCGAAGCTCGACGCGAGGCGCTCGTGCAGACGCACCGTCGCCTCGTCCGAGGTCTTCTCTAGATCGCGGTTGCCGGCGACGGTCAGCGTGTGGTCGCTGACCTCCACGTCGAGGTCACGCTCCTCGTACCCGGGCACCTCGAGCTCGATCACGATCTCGTTCCTCGTCTCGAGGATGTCCGCGGCGGGAGTCGTGGGCGACGTGATCAGCGCAGGGAACATCCGGCGCATTCGCTGCTCCATCAGCTCGACCTCGCGAAGCGGCGTCCACCTCTCCAGAACGGGCATGGATTCACCTCCTTTCTGCTTTCGACTGAAATCAGGGTCAGTCGCGCTTCCTGGACCCGAGGCCGTACTTCGCCACGGCCCAGGTCCCGATCGTCGCGAACAGCGCCACGGCGACGGCCGACGGGACGCTCGACGAGGTCCCTCCCGTCGTCTCGGATCGGATGTCGGGGCCGAAGATCGCATCGACGGACACCGCGATCCACATCACGGTGATCGCCAGCGAAGCCCACATCTCCTTGATCCGGAGCCAGGTGTAGCGCACGTCGGCGGCAGGCTCATGCGGAACAGAGGTCATCTGGCC
>DASXDB010000331.1:0-5817 GCA_036490895.1 Gaiellaceae bacterium | reverse complement strand
GTGATCGAGCCGAGCGGTGCGGTCGGGATCGCCGCGTTCCGGGAGGGCCTCGTCGAGGCGCCGTCGATCGGGATCGTGATCTCGGGCGGGAACGTCGACGCTCAGCGCTTCTCGGACTTGATCCGCTCCGCCACGAGCGCGCGCTCGTAGCCGAGCCGGAACAGCTCGACCACCTCGCGGACGTCGTCCTCGTTCCGGATCTGCTTCGAGACCCAGCCGGTGTGCGGCAGCACGTGGTGCGGCTGCGCGCGGCCCGTCTCGACCAGCATGTCCCGGATCCGCTTGTGGAACGCGAGATCGGCCCAGCGCTCGCCGTGGAGATGCCCGAGCTCGCGCCGGCCGAGCCGGAACGACAGTCCGCCGAAGCGGTGCGGGTGCGTCGTCACGCCCTCCCACGACCCGACCTCGCGCTCGATCCGGGCGGAGATAGTCTTCATCCGTGCCGTTCTACCAGCGCCTCGGCGAGCTGCCCCGGAAGCGCCACATCGTGGCGCGCGACAACGGGACGCTCCTGACCGAAGAGGTGATGGGCTTCGAGGGGTTCTCGGGGCTCGAGTCGATCCTCTACCACCTTCAGTCGCCCTGCCGCGTGATCGAGTGCGGCGAGTTCGAGCCGATCGTGCGCGAGGAGTGGGTGCCCGACGCCCACGCGCACCGGCATCTCCGCACGTGGGAGGTGCCGCCCGCCGGGGACCCGATCGGGGGCCGGCAGCTGCTGATGTGGAACAACGACGTCGAGATCTCCCTGTGCCGCCCGACCGAGCCGATGGAGTACTTCTTCCGGAACGGCGAGGGCGACGAGGTGATCTTCGTCCACGAGGGCTCCGGCACGCTCGAGACGATCTTCGGCGACCTGCCGTACAAGGGAGGCGACTACATCGTCGTCCCGCGGGGCACGACGTACCGCTTCAACCCCGAAGGCGAGCAGCGCTACGTCGTGTTCGAGACGCCGGGGCTGATCACGATCCCGAAGCGGTACCGCAACGAGCACGGGCAGCTGATGGAGCACGCGCCGTACTACCACCGCGACATCCATGCACCGACCGACCTGCATACCCACCGCGACAAGGGCGAGTTCGAGGTGAAGGTGCGCGTGCGCGGCGGCTATCAGACCTACGTGATCGACTACCACCCGTTCGACGTCGTCGGGTGGGACGGCTACGTCTATCCGTGGACGTTCTCGATCCACGACTTCGAGCCGATCACCGGACGCATCCACATGCCGCCGCCGTCGCACCAGACGTTCGCCGGCCCGAACTTCGTCATCTGCTCGTTCTGCCCGCGCAAGCTCGACTTCGACCCCGAGGCGGTGCCGATTCCGTACCACCACTCGAACCTGCAGAGCGAGGAGATGATCTATTACGTCGACGGGAACTTCTCGTCGCGCAAGGGCATCGAGGTCGGAAGCATCACGCTCCATCCGTCGGGCCTTCCGCACGGACCGCAACCCGGCCTCGCCGAGAAGTCGCTCGGCATGACGGAGACACACGAGTACGCCGTGATGTGCGACACGTTCAACCCGCTTCGGCTGACCACGCTCGCCTCGGATCTCGACGACGGCCGCTACATGTACTCGTGGGCGGAGGACGCGTCCTCCGACGACCAGGCCGGCGTCACCTCGCACGTATAGCCCTCCTCGAGCTACCCACCCCGTTCGACTTCGCGCTCTCGACGGGCCGCTTTCAGGCGTTCGGCACCGACCTCGCAAACCGCTTCGCGGACGGTGTGCTCCACCGTGCGATCGGGGGACGCGACGTCAGGATTGTCGCGGCGAACGGGGGTGTGGAGGTCGACCCGCTCGACGAGGAGACCCGCCCGGTCGTGATGAGGCTCCTCGGGACGCCCTTCGACCTGAACGGCTTCTACGACTGGGCTGCGGGGCCGATGCGCACGCTGACCGTGCGCCTCCGCGGCTTCCGCCCGCCGCTCCAGCCGGATCCGTTCGAAGCGCTCGTCACCTCGATCACGGCGCAGCAGGTGTCGCTCCGCTCCGCCGTCGCGATTCGGAACCGCCTGATCGAGCGGTTCGGCGTGCGCATCGGAGAAGCCTGGGCGTTCCCGACCCGGGAGCGGATCGCAGCGGCGCACGCCGACGAGCTCTTCGCCGTCGGCTTCACGCACCGCAAAGCCGAGTACGCGGTCGCGCTCGCACGGAGCGACGTCGACCTGGACGCGCTCGCGCTGCTGCCCGACGACGAGGTTCGCGCGGCGATCACCAGCCAGCGCGGCCTCGGGCCGTGGACGGCGGAATGGTTCCTCGCACGGCACCTCGCCCGACCGCAGGCGTGGCCTGCCGGCGACCTCGTGCTCCGCAAGGCCGCGCTCAATCTCTACGGTGTTCCCGTGCACCAGCTCGGCCCGCAGATGCACCCGTTCCAGAACCTGTCGGCGCAGTACCTCCTGATGGGCACGCTCGTCCCGTGACGATCAGGCGCGCCACCGAGGGCGACGAGCCGGTCCTGCGCGAGCTGTGGGAGGAGTTCGAGCGCGAGGTTCCCTGGGACATCGAAGAGCCCGAGACCTGGGCCGATGAGTGGGGGGACACGCTCGAAGACGTCAAGAGCGGCGGCGTCTTCCTCGCCGAGGACGACCAGGGCGCGGTGGGCGTTGCGCGCGTCGAGGAGCCGGTGCGCGGCCGAGCGCACATACAGCTCGTTCACGTGCGCGAGCGCGGGCGCAGGCAAGGAGTCGCGAAGGCGCTGCTGCGCGAGTGCGTGGCGCATGCGGAGGAACAGGGCGCGAAGTTCGTGAGCCTCGACGTTCTGCGGTCGAACGAGCGGGCCATCTTGGTTTGGCGTCGGCTCGGCTTCGAGGAGAGCCAGTACCTGATGGCGGCGCCGATCGACAAGCTGACCACGCGGCTCAGCGCGCGCCCCGCAGGCCAGGAGCGTGCGAGCACGCACGCGCAGACCGACGACGAGGTCTCGGTGCAGCGCGCGATCGCCCAGTTCATCCCGCGACTCGAGGCGCCTGCGGTGACTCCGTCCGACAGCTGGATCCGCATCGCCGATCCGATCCTCGACCACGATCGCGACGCCCACGGCAGGTTCGCGAAGGAGCTCTCTGAGCGCCTGGGTGCCGTCACCGTCGCCCTGGCGCAGGAAGGAGAAGTCGTTCGCTTTCGTTTGTACGAGCGTGGTCGCATGGTCGACGAGTACCTCTCCGTTCCGACCTACTACGGCGCGCTGTCGAAGGGTGACGAGCTCGCGCTCGAGGCGAACCCGACGCTCGTTGCGCGGCTCACCGGCGCCGACCGCGATGAGGTCCGGCGCGTGATCAAGACCGCCGCGTCGCCGTCCGACCTGCCCGCCGACCTCTACGACCGGATCGCCGCGCTGATGGGGCTCGAGGCATGAGGCTCATCGACGCGGCGCGCTGCCCCTACTGCGCGCGTGTGCGCATCGCGCTCGCCGAGAAGGGCATCGACCACGAAGTGACGCTCGTCGATCTGTCCGATCGCCCGCAGTGGCTTCGCGAGCTGAACCCGCCGTCCGGTCGCGTCCCCGTGCTCGACGGTCTGCCGGAGTCAGACGTGATCATGGAGCTCCTCGAGGACCTGCACCCGCAGCCGGCGCTCTTGCCCGCCGATCCGGCGGGGCGCGCGCAAGCCCGCCTTCAGGTGCACCGCTTCGACGCGAACCTGGGCGACGACTACTACGCATATCGACGCGGCGACCCGAACGACCTCGATGCCAGGCTGGAGGCGCTTGCGGTCGGGCAGAGCCTGTTCGCAGACATCGCCTACGTGCCCTGGGTGATTCGTGCCCGCGAGATGCTCGGCGTCACGCTCCCGCAACGCGTGGCCGACTGGCTCACGGACCTCGAGCGACGCCCCTCGGTCGCAGCCGAGGTCGAGATCGTCCGCGGGCTATAGCTCCGCCTGCGCGAGGAACGCGCGGCAGACTTTGCGGCCGAGCTCCTGCCACCGGTCGAGCTTGGCGTCGAGCTCTGCGGCGATCTCTTCGGGCGTGCGCGGCGTGGTGTCGTCCTCGAACCACGTGAGCACGTGCTCGCGCCGGATCTCCGGATGGAACTGCAACGCCCACGCCCTCTCGCCGATCCGGAACGCCTGCAGCACCGGCCCTTCGGCGAGCGGCGTCGCTCCCGGAGGCACATCGAACGCGTACGCGTTCGCGTTGAACGCGTCGAAGCTGCGCGGCAGCACCCCGACGACCGGGTCGGCGACACCGGCGTCGGTCAGCGTCGTCTCGTAGAAGCCGGCAAGCGGCTCGGGTGCGCGCCCGACCGTCGCGCCGAATGCGTGGGCCAGCGTCTGCGCGCCGAGGCACACGCCGAGCAGCGGCGTCTTGTCGTCGACCCAGCGGCGCAGCGAGTCGTACTCCTCGTGCAGCCACGGGTGCTCGACCTCCTCGCCGACGTTCTGGCCGCCGCCGAACACCATCACCGCATCGGCGTTCTGCGGCGGTGATCCCTGAGTCCGGATGTCCCAGATGACGAGCTCGTGGCCGTCCTCGGCGAGCACCTCCGCGAACAGCTCCGGGCCGGCCTCGTGCGAGTGGATGACCGCGAGGACCCTCATGCGGTCGGGATGCTCTCTGCCTCGAGCAGCTTGCGGAGAAGGAGGGCGCCCGCCGGGGCCTGCGCGACACCGTGCGTCTGGTTGTTGTTGTTGAAGAACGCATACGCCACGGCCGCCTGCTCGGAGAGCTGCCGCAGCGACGGCACCCACTCGCGCAGCTCGTCCTCGCCGTACATGTGGTCGAAGCGCTGCGCGGCGGAGCCCCCGCGGACGTTCCACGTTCCGGCGTTCCGGCCGTGGAAGCGGACGTACGCGGTCGGTGTCGTCGTCGCCACGAGCGTGGCGGGCACGTTCGCCGCGCCGGTCTTGGGCGCGTCGACGACCACCCACGTCATGTTTCGCTCTTCGAGCCACCGCAGCAACTCGGCGCGGATGTCGTCGGCGAACCAGGAGCGGTGGCGAGGCTCGAAGAGGAACGCGTCGTCGCCGACCTGGTCGCGCGCCCACTCGAGGTAGTCGAGCGACGACGGCTTCCAGACGACGTACGGCGGCATCTGGAAGAGGATCCCGCCGAGCTTGCCGCTCGCCCGAAGCGGCTCGAGCGCGTCCAGGAACATCCGGAAGACGCCGGCCCGCTGGTCGCGCGGCGGCCGGTCGACGCGGCCGCGGTGGTCGACCGGCAGGCCCTCCCGGAGCTCGGGCGGGACCTGCTCGAGCTTCACCGGATGCCGGGTCATCAGCCCGAACGCCTTCACGTGCATGACGAACCCTTCCGGCGTTCGCTCGGCCCAGCCGCGAACCATCTTCTCGTCCGGGACGCGATAGTAGGTGGAGTCCACCTCGACCGTCGAGAACCGCTCCGCGTAGTAGCCCAGGCGGTCGCGCGGGGGCGTCCCCGGGGGGTACCAGTGCTTCGCCAGGGCGTCGTCGGCCCACGAGCACGTCCCGATCCGCACAGCCGCAGCCACACTGCATCCTAGAATCAGCCGGATGGCCGACCCCCGCGCGATCGGTGTGTTCGATTCCGGTGTCGGCGGGCTGACCGTGCTCCACGAATGCCTCGTGACGATGCCGCACGAGGACTTCGTCTACCTCGGCGACCACGCGAGGCTTCCGTACGGCCCCCGGACGCGCGACGAGGTGCGCCGATTCGCGCACGAGATCGGGCTCTACCTCGAGCGGCTCGGCGTGAAGATGGTCGTCGTCGCCTGCAACACGGCGACGTCGGTTGCGCTCCCGGATCTCCAGGGTGAGCTGCAGGTTCCGGTCGTCTCGGTGATCGTCCCCGAGGCGCACGCCGCGGTGCAGGCGACCCGCAACCGACGCATCGGCCTCCT
>DASXDB010000330.1:0-1504 GCA_036490895.1 Gaiellaceae bacterium | reverse complement strand
CCATCCGTACCTGGTCGAGGGGATCGGCAAGGACACGTGGCCGGAGACGATGGACCCGGCCGTCGTCGACGAGTGGATTCGCGTCTCCGACCGCGACTCGTTCCTCGCTGCGCGGCGGATGGCGCGCGAAGAGGGCCTGCTGGTGGGCGGCTCCGCCGGCTCGACGATCGCCGGCGCGCTCGTCTACGGCTCGGGCTGCGAGCCTGGCGCGCAGGTGCTGACGATCCTGCCGGACTCCGGCCGGTCGTACCTCTCGAAGTTCCTGGACGACAACTGGATGATCGAGCACGGCTTCCTCGAGCGCGGCACGCCGGCACCGCGCGTGCGCGACCTGCTGCGCGCGAAGACCGACGAGACGCCGGCCTTCGTCACGGTGTCCTCCCACCAGAAGGTCGCCGAGGCGATCTCGCTCATGGAGCGCTACTCGATCTCGCAACTGCCTGTCGTCCGCGACGGCGAGGTGGCGTCGCTTGCCGATGTGATCGGCTCGCTGCAAGACCGCGCGCTGCTCGACCTGGTCTTCAAGAACGCGGATGCGCTGCACGAGGACGTCGCCGTGGCGATGCAAGGACCGCTCAGCGCCGTGGATGCGGATGCTTCGGTCGACGAGATCGTGACCGCGCTCACGGGCGGCACGAACGCGGTCGTGGTCGCGGACGGCGGCCGGCCGGTGGGCGTCGTCACGCGCAGCGACCTCCTGGACTATCTCGCCCATCTGCGGTAGCCGCGGAACAGGCGTGACCGTCTCGCTCGCCGAGATCCGCCGCAGCATCGTCGCGGCGCAAGGCTTCGCGTCCCGCTACCGGCGCGCTGACGAAATGGACGTCGAAGCGGCGATTCGCCGGCTGTCCGCCGTTCAGCTCGACTCCATCTCCACGGTCGACCGCGCGCACCGGCTCACGCTCGCCTCGCGCATCGGCTCGTTCGAACCGGACGATGTGCCGAAGCTTCTCGGCGAAGGCCGTATCTTCGAGTACTGGGCGCACGAGGCATCGCTTCTGCCGGTCGAGCTGTGGCCGCACTTCCGCACCGTGATGGACGGCCGTGGGCATTGGGGGCACCACGACCGTGCGTTCCGCGATCACGCCGACCTGGTCGAGCCCGTGCTCGAACGGATCCGTGCCGAGGGGCCGCTCGGATCGCGCGACTTCGAAGGCACCGGCGGCGGCGGGATGTGGAACTGGAAGCCGGCGAAGATGGTGCTCGAGGGCCTGTGGGACCGCGGGCAGCTCGTGATCGCAGGACGCCGCAGCTTCCAACGTCTGTACGACCTCGCCGAGAACGTGATCCCGAAGGACGTCCTCGACGCGCCCCCGCCGCCCGAAGGCGAGACGCTCCGCACGTTCGCCCTTCTGGCCGTGCATGCGCGGGGCGCGCTGACCGAAGCGGCGATCCGCGAGCACTGGCGACTGAAGGGCGGCAAGGCGAGGCTCCACCACCACCTGCTCGCGCTCGTCGACGAAGGGCGGCTGCGGGAAGTGCACGTCGACGACGGGGGAGCGCC
>DASXDB010000329.1:0-1855 GCA_036490895.1 Gaiellaceae bacterium | reverse complement strand
GAGCTCGAGCGTCTCTACCGGGAGCGGTTTCACGTCTTCCGGGACGGGCTCGCGAGCGTAGGTGGAGGCCGAGAGGCCGCCCGCGAGGCGGTCCAGGAGGCGTTCGCACGCGCGTTGCGCGACCGGCGCACGTTCCGCGGCGACGGCAGCCTCGAGGCGTGGGTGTGGCGGATCGCCGTCAACCATGCGCTGAAGGCGCGCCGCGACCTGCGGGACCGGTGGGAGATCGACTCGGATCGCCCGGCCGCCGAGCTTGCCGTCGGCGACGACGATGTCCGGGATGCGCTGCGTGCGCTGCCACCGCGGCGCAAGCTCGTCGTCTTCCTGCGCTACTTCGCAGACCTGCCCTACGGCGAGATCGCGCGGATCTGCGGCGTCTCGGAGGGGACCGTCGCCGCGACCCTCTCGCAATCGCACACAGAGTTGGTGGAGCATCTGAGACCCAAAGGAGCGAGCACATGAGCGTCACCGCCGACGGCCCCGACTGGGCGGACGTCCTGCGCCGGTCGCGGCGCGCGAGCCGCCGCACACGCGCTCTGCAGGCGGCAGGGACCTTCGCGCTCATCGTCGCCGGAGTCGCGTCGGCCTATGCGCTCGGCCACCCGGTGATCGACTTCGCGAAGGCAAAGCATGCGGGAACGCGTCAGGTGAACGACTTCGGGAGCATGGAAGTAGCAGCGCCGCGCGGCATGGCGCCGGGAGTGCTTCCGCACCAGACGCGGCGGATCGCCTCGGTGCGAATCGACGGCAAGCTGCACACGCTCTATGTCGCGCCCACGAAGCGCGGCGGTTTGTGCTTCGAGTGGAGCGGGCTCGGCGGCGGGTGCCGCGCCGATCGCCACGACAAATACGCATCGCATATCGATCCCGGCGGCCTCGAAGGCGCTCACGGTCTTCAGGTGCTCGAGGGCTCGTTCTTCCAGTCGAGCGGCGACCGGCTGACGATGACCTTCAAGAACGGCGCGACTGCCGACGTGCCGTTCACGTGGGTGACGGCACCGATCTCGGCGGGTTTCTACCTCTACCGGGTTCCAGACGCGCATCGCTCCGAAGCGACGCGGGCGGTCTCGCTCGCGCTCTACGACGCGAATGGAAAGCTCCTCGATCGCGAGGCGATCATCGCCGCAACACCGTTCACCGGCGGGATCGCAAGCGTCAAGGGCTTCCCGGCGCTCGAGTTGCCGCGCGACGGGATCTGGGCGAAGGCAACGATGCTATTCGACCTTCGCGCGCCGAAAGGTCAGCGCGTCGGGCTCTGGGAGATGCCAAAGCGCGGCGGCGGCACGTGCTACGTCACGAACAGCAGCACCGGCTGCCGGCCGACCACGCTGCCGAAGCGTTTCCAGATGGAGCTCGGCTTCACCGGTCCTGAGCTCTGCTGCATCGTCGCGAACCGCATCGTTCGCGTCGAGGCACGCTTCCAGGACGGCTCCCGCGTCTCGCTCTATCCGAAGCACGGGTTCCTCGTCTGGCCGATCCCCGAGGCGAACTGGCCGTTGGGCCACCGTATCCTCGCGCTCGTCGGCTATGACAAAAGCGGACGAGTGGTCGCGCGCTCGAAGCTCGCCGCGCCCGTCGACCAGCGCGGGATCTATCCCTGCACGAAGCCGAAGAGCCTCGGTTACGGCGTGAAGGAGTGCGTCTAGGGCGAGAGGATGCCGACCACGTCGCGCACGGCGTCGGCGCTCTTTGCCAGCGCCGCCTGCTCGTCGGCGTCGAGCCCGACTTCGTAGATCTCCTCGATGCCGCTGCGGCCGAGCTTCACGGGCACGCCCATGTAGAGCCCGTCGATCCCGTACTCGCCTTCGAGATACGCGGTGCAGGGGAGCACGCGCTTCTCGTCGAGCAGCACCGA
>DASXDB010000328.1:0-8791 GCA_036490895.1 Gaiellaceae bacterium | reverse complement strand
CAGATCGACACGAACGCGACGTTCAACTTCACCGCGTACCTGTCGGCCGCGGTGCTCTTCGTCGCGATCACGATCCCGCTCGCGCGGTTCACCGACTGGCTCATCCTGCGCGACCGCCGTCGCCGTGTCGCCGGAGGAACGGCGTGAGCGCGCTCACAATCGAACGGCTGACGAAGTCGTTCGGGAAGCACGTCGTGCTTCGCGGCGTCGACCTCGAGGTTGCCGAGCACGAGGTGATCGCCCTGATCGGCGCGTCCGGGTCCGGCAAGTCGACGCTGCTTCGCTGCATCAACCTGCTCGAGGTGATCGACGAAGGCCGCATCCTCCTCGGCGACCGCGAGATCACCGGCGCGCGCGACGTGAATTCGGTGCGCCGGCGGATCGGCATCGTCTTCCAGTCGTTCAACCTCTTCCCGCACATGAACGTCATGCGCAACGTGACGCTCGCGCCGCGGGACGTGCTCGGGCTCTCGAAGCCGGAGGCGGAGGCCCGTGCCGTGGACCTGCTCGAACGATTCGGCCTCGCAGACAAGCGGCTCGAGTTCCCGGACCGGCTGTCCGGCGGTCAGCAGCAGCGCGTTGCGATCGTGCGGGCGCTCGCGATGCGGCCGGAGCTGATGCTGTTCGACGAGGTGACGAGCGCGCTCGACCCGGAGCTCGTCGCCGAGGTGCTGCAGGTGATCGGGGAGCTCGCGGAGGGAGGCATGACGATGGTGCTCGCGACACACGAGATGTCGTTCGCGCGCGACATCGCGAACCGCGTGTGCTTCCTCGACGAGGGCCGCATCCTCGAGGTGGGGACGCCCGAGGAGATCTTCACGCACCCGAGAGAGGCGCGAACCCAGCAGTTCCTCGAGCGGATCATCAAGGCACGACGGCTCTAGAGGCGAACGCGCAACGTCGCGCCGGCGAGCTCCAGCGACCCGCCGAGCGCCCGGATCACCGTGACGGCGACGAGCGCGCCGAGGTCGCGCACCTCCTCGCCGGTCAGGATCGGAGCTGCGGCCGGGGTCACCGGGGAGAGAACCAGCTCGCGGCCGGCGATGCTCCAGCGGACCTGCTTGGCAGGCCCGTGCCGGAGGGCGGCGGCCGCGAGTGACCGCAGGGCCGACCGGACCGCGTCCACGTCGGTCTCGATCGTCTCCCCGGTGCCTTCGACGACGACGTCTTCGTCGTCCGCGCGCGCGAGATCCGCGGTGTCGACCTCGCGCGGGAGCGGCTCCCAGCGCCCGGCCTCGATCCGCGCCGCCGCGCCGAGCTCGTCCAGCAGCTCCGTCATCTGCTGCGACGCCTCCTCGATCATCCCGAGATAGCGGGCCGTGCGCTCGTCGTGCTCCTCCATCCGCGTGAGCGTGCGGGCGAAGCCGTAGATCGTCGCGAGCGGCGTGCGCAGGTCGTGGCAGGCGAGCGAGACGAGGCGTGGAAAGCGGCTGTCCTCCATGGGCGCGCTACGGTTGTACCCGATGGCGGGCACACGGAACGACCTGACCCTCGACACGCAGGCGTCGACCCCGGACGTCCAGCTCGGGCTGACCCGCGCGGGCGTCACCGGCGTCCAGAAGGCGATTCGCATCCGCCACGACGGACGCGAAAAGACGTTCGCCGCCGAGATCTCATGCACCGTCGACCTGGATCCGGGGAGAAAAGGCGTCCACATGTCGCGGTTCCCGGAGCTCTTCGGCGAGGCGATCGACGCGGTCGTGATCGGCGAGGCGTTCCTCGTCGAGACGCTCGCCCAGCACATCGCCGCGCACATCGTCGAGCGCCAGGGAGCACTCCGGGCCGAGGTTCGAATCGAGGCGCAGTACCCGCTCGAACGCCGCACGCCCGTCACCGACCTCCCGACACAGGAGATCGCGAAGCTGATCGGGATCGCCGCCGCCTCGCCGGAGCATGTGCGCCGGGTCGTCGGCGTCGAGGCGTGGGGCATCAACGCCTGTCCGTGCGCGCAGGGGCTCGTCCGCAACTCCGCCGCCGGCCGCCTGCTCGAAGCAGGCTTCGCCGACGACGACATCGAGCGCATCCTCGAGCTCGTCCCGCTCGCCACGCACAATCAGCGCGGCAAAGGAACGCTGCTCGTCGGCACCGAGACGCAGATCAACGCCGAGCACCTCGTCGAGATCGTCGAGCACTCGATGAGCTCACCGGTGTACGAGCTGTTGAAGCGTCCCGACGAGCTCTTCGTCGTCGAGCACGCGCATCTGCAGCCGCGGTTCGTCGAGGACTCGGTGCGGTTCGCGCTGAAGGCGGCGATCGACCGCTATCCCGATCTTGCCGACGGCGACTTCCTGTTCGCGCAGCAGCTCAACCTCGAGACGATCCACCGGCACGACGTGCTCGCGGAGCGGACGGGAACGGTGGGCGAGGTGCGCTCTGAGCTCGCCGGCCACTCGGCGGCGCAGCACACCGAGCTGCGCGACTGGCTCAGCGCTTAGCGCTTCCGGAAGATCGCCCGCGCGCGGACGTGGAAGTCCGTCTTCGGGCGGCACGTCGCGACGTGCACCCTCGCGCAGTCGCCCGTCCACGACGCGAACCTCCATCCCTTTGCCGGCACGGCGTGCAGCGTGAGGCGTGCGCCCGCCGCCAAGGTCTTGCCGCAGCTGGGCGCGCAGGTGACGGCGCCCTTGCCGGTCTTGCCGATCGCGACGGGGACCCGCACCGGCCCGAAGGTCGCCGAGACGGCAACCGGTGCGCCAAGCGTGACCGAGCAGCCCGCCCGTCCCTTACATGCGCCGCTCCAGCCGACGAACCTCCGGCCCCTGGCCGCCTGCGGCAGGAGCTCCGTCGTCGAACCGCCGTCCCAGGTCGTGGTGCACGACGCCGTGCAGTCGACACCCGGGACGACGCTCGTCACCTCGCCGCCGCCTGCGATCGCCAGCGCGAGCGGGATCGCCGGGGCCGCGAGCAGATGGAGCCACGCAGAGTCCTGGATGTCGTCCCAGGTCCCCGAGTGCCCGTAGTAGTCGTCATGGTTGACGTCGAGGACGAGCTGACTCAGCGGTGCGCCGGAGCTCAAAGGATAGAGGACGTCCTGCGGCGAGTCGCACGGGTGGCCGGTGTCCGCGACGGGGCCGAGCGGGTTGTCCGCCGCGGTGCAGGCGTTGGGCGCCCCGATGGGTAACGCGCCAAGCGCGTGCAGGAGCTCGTGCGCGGTCACGCTGTCGGTCGGCACGTCGGTGCAGCCGGCCAGCCACATCACCGCGAACGACGGCCCCGAGCTGAAGCTGCCGCCACCCGTACCGCACACGTTGGCCTCCACGGATGGGCCGTCGTAATACACGACGTACTTCTTGAAGAGGTTGCCGAAGCCCATCGTCTCCAGGTCGGTCGTGACCGTCTGGAACGCGGTGCTCGCGCCGACGAACGACGACGCCGGCTGCGGCAGCTTGACGAACGAGATGTCGACGCAGGTCCCGGCCGGGAACACCGCATCGTCGAGGCGTGGAGCGCGCGTCGGGTCCTGTCCCACCCACCAACCGGAGATCGACGCGAGGTCGTCGGCGATCCTGGGGGCGCCGGCCGCGAACGTGTCTGCGCCGTCTGCGGGCACGGCCCAGATCGCGTGGATCTGGGCGCCGGTCGTCGCGTCCGGCCGGTCGGTCGCGGACTCGCCCGACCCGCACCACCCGGCGGCGAACGCGCCGGGAGCGCCCCACAGCGCAGCGGCGACCACGAAGAGGACGAGGAGCCTACGCACTGGCGGGCCTCCGAAGCCGGAAGCGGTGCTCGGTACCGGCGCGGAGGCGGCGCAGATTGCCTCGGTGCAAATAGAGAATCGCCGCGGCGGCCCCCGCGCCGAAGACGACCACCGACGTCGGATAGCCGTACGCTGCGGCCATCACCGGCAGGGAGATGCCGGCGACGATCGACGCGACAGACGCGTAGCGGAAAAGCAGGAAAGTCACGAGCCAGGCGAGCAGCGCGGTCAGCGCCACCCACACCGCGACGCCGAAGAACACGCCGCCGCAGGTCGCGACCATCTTGCCGCCCTTGGCGAACCGTAGGAAGAGCGGCCGCCAATGGCCGAGCATCGCCGCGGCGCCGGCGCAGATCCCTGCGAAATGCGACACGAAGAGCATCCCGAGGAGCGCCGGCGCGAACCCCTTGACCATGTCGAGCAGCACGACCGGGACGCCGAGCCAGCGCCCGTACGTCCGCCAGACGTTGGTCGCGCCGATGTTGCCGGAGCCGACCTTGCGGATGTCCTCGTGGCGGATGAGCCGCACGAGCCAGTACCCCCACGGGCAGGAGCCGAGGAGGTAACCCAGCACGACGACCGCCGCGAAGGTCATTCGCGGCTCAGGGTATCGCTACTTGCGGATCCCGTACTTCTGCACCCAGTCGTTGACGACGTCGTAATCGAGGTTGTTGAGGAACGTGTCGATGTACGACGCCCGGTCGGTGCCGAAGTCGATGAAGTACGCGTGCTCGTAGACGTCGAGGGCGACGAGCGCGGTCGCGTTCCAGACGGGGAAGGTGTTCTGCGCGTCCCCGATGTAGTTGAAGAGCCGGCCTTCGTCCCAGTCGTACGCCGTCCACGCCCAGCCGCGGCCGGCCAGGCCGGTCGCCTTGAGGTCGGCCTTCCACGCGTCGACCGAGCCGAAGTGGCGCTTCACGAGGTCGCCGAAGATCCCGGCCGGGTCGCCGCCGGATCCCCCGAGATGCTCGAAGTAGATCTCGTGGTTCTTGATCCCGCCGATCGCAAAGGTCAGATCGACCTTCAGCGACCGGAGGTCCGAGTAGACCTGATTCGCACTCGAGAGGTCGACGCCGTCGAGCTTCCCGAGAATCTCGTTCCGCTTGTTGACGTATCCCTGGTACAGCTTGTAGTGCGCCTCGATCGTCTCCCGCGAGATGCCGTCGAGCTCAAAGAGCGCCGGCTTCAGCTCGCGGGCGGTGATCTGCTCGTAGGTGGTGGCCATCGGTCTCCTCGCTCCAAATTTCCCGGTTGCGGCGCGGAGCATATCCTCCGTACACCTGTAACCAGAGGAGGAACGCTGTGCCCTTCGAGCTTCCGGAGCTGCCGTACGCATATGACGCACTCGAGCCGACCATCGACGAGCAGACGATGCGGATCCACCACGGAAAGCATCATCAGGCCTACGTGGACAACCTGAACAAAGCCTTGGACGGAACGGAGTGGGACGGGCGTCCGATCGAGCAGGTGCTCGCGAACCTGTCCTCGCTCCCGGACGACAAGCAGGGGCCGGTGCGGAACAACGGCGGCGGCCATGCGAACCACTCGCTGTTCTGGCAGATCATGAAGCCGGGCGGCGGAGGCGATCCGTCGGGCGCTTTCGGCCAGGCGGTCGCCGACACGTTCGGCGACGCCGACCAGCTGAAGGCGGCGATCAACGACGGCGGCGTGAAGCGCTTCGGCTCAGGCTGGACCTGGCTCGTCTGGGACGGGACCGGGCTCGCCGTCTACTCGACCGCGAACCAGGACAGCCCGCTCATGCAGAGCGACGTGCCGCTCCTCGGCATCGACGTCTGGGAGCACGCCTACTACCTCCGCTACCAGAACCGCCGGCCCGACTACCTCGGCGCCTGGTGGGACGTCGTCAACTGGGACGAGGTCGGCCGCCGCTACGAGGAGGCGCGAAGCTCGTAGCTACGCCTGCCGCCAGTTGAGGACGGGCGAGGTCGAACCGAGCAGCCCCGCGCCGGCGGAGTTCACCGACATCGCGAGCCGCAGGTGGTTGAGCCCCTTCGGGAGCTTCAGGTCGACGCGCGCACCGGACCGGCTGTTCAGCTGCACCTTCCTCAGCGTGACCCACTGGCCGGTGAGCGTGTTGAGCCGCTGCAGCTGGACGTCGCGCCCCGCCAACCCGTGCCCGCCGTAGGCGTGGATGATCCACGCGCCGTTCCGGCCGAGCGTGAGGCGCGGCTGCACCTGAACGGTGGTCGGTGTCGCGAACGCGCCCTTCCAGGTCGCCTGATAGGTGGTGAGGATGCCCGGCGCGACGTCGAACGAGAACGCGCCGCCCGTCGTCGTCAGCACGACGGCGCGCTGGATCGCGTTCGGCATCGGGTAGGGCTGGTAGAAGATCGCGACCTGCTCGCCGGCCTGATGGTTCGACACGATGCCGGTGAGCGTGACCTTGTCGCCTGCGACCGCATACTGCGCGGAGGCGGCGAGCGTCAGCGTCGGCGGCGCACCCTTGACGACGATCGTCCCGCGGATCGTCGGATGCAGCTCGTCCTTGTAGGTGTAGGTCCCGGCAGCCTTGAAGGTGAACGCGAACGACTGGCCCGGCTTGAGGATCGCCGACACGAACTCGCCGTGGTCGGCATAGATCTGGTGGTTCGCGTTGTCCTTGTTGACCCACTTGATCGTGTCGCCTGCGGTGATCGTCACCGACTTGGGCGAGAACGTCGAGCCGTAGACCCTGACCGTCTTCGTCACGGCGGCACCGGCCGGTGAAGCACCGACGAGAAGGGCCGCCAGGATCACGAGGGCTGCGATGAGGTTGCGCATGCCGGTGTTATGACTCACGGGAGCGAATCCGTCACCTCGTCCAAGCTCTGTTTTACTGCCGCCGAGCATGGTTTTACAGATGGGCAACAAGCGGGCGCTCGTGGCGGGGGGAACCGGCCGCATCGGCCACGCGATCGCGGCGCGGCTCGAGCGCGACGGCTGGAGCGTTCTCGCCGCGGGCCGCCGCGACGGCGATCTCTCGACCGTCGCCGGAGCGCGCCGGCTCGTCGCCACCGCAGTCGAGCGGCTCGGCGGCCTCGACCTCGTCGTCCAGTCGGCTTCCGACGGATTCGTCCCCAAGCCGGTCGACGAGGTGACGGAAGCCGACTGGGACGCCGCCGCCGACGTGACGGCCAAGGGGACGTTCTTCCTGGCGCAGGCAGCCGCGCCGCACCTGCGCGCCACCCGTGGGGTGCTGATCCTCATCGAAGACGTGGGCGCCTACCAGCCGTGGGTCTCGTTCGCGCCCCATTGCGCGGCCAAGGCGGCGCAGGCGATGCTCACGCGGCTGCTCGCGAAGGCGCTCGCGCCGGAGGTGCGGGTCTGCGGCGTCGCCCCCGGCCCGGTCGCCGTGGACGCCGGCCAGGAGGAGCGCCGGGCCGCCGAGACGCTGCTCGGCCGGATCGGCACGCCGGACGACGTCGCCCAGGCCGTTTGCTACCTCGCGGAGGCAGGCTTCGTGACGGGAACGACCCTGGTGGTCGACGGGGGGCGTCTCTTGCAATCCGGGAGGCGGTCTCGTTCGTAGATCATTTACGTGGCGATGGCGTTATCACTGCCTAGGATGCTGCCCGTGAGCACCACGGACGGTGAGTTGATCCAGCGCGCGGCGGGCGGGGATCGCTCGGCGTTCGAGCTCCTGTACAAGCGGTACTCGCGTCCCGTGTTCGGCCTCGCCCTGCGCCGACTCGGCGACCGGGGCCGCGCCGAGGACGCGGTGCAGGAGACGTTCGCCTCGATCTGGCGCTCCGCCGGGACGTACCGTCCCGACCGCGGGCCGGGCGCACCCTGGCTGTACGCCGTCGCCCGTAATGCGATCGTCGACCGGGCGCGCAACCGCACGGAGATCCCGGCCGAGATTCCCGACGAGCCGGCCCGGGATGCGGGGCCGGCAGACCTTGCCGAGCAGGGCTGGGTGTCGTGGCGCGTGCACCGCGCGCTCGAAGAGCTCAACGAGCGCGAGCGCGAGGTCATCTCGCTCGCGTACTGGAGCGGGCTGTCGCAGAGCGAGGTCGCAGAGTTCCTCGGCATTCCGCTCGGAACGGTGAAGACACGAACGCGGGCGGCGCTGGCGCGGCTCGCCGAGATCCTCGGAGACGAGTTCGAATGAGCTTTGAAGACCTGGTCGGCACGGAAGGGCTGTCGCGCGAGGAAGAGGCGCGCTTGCGGCGTATGCACGAGCTGCTCGTCGCGGCCGGCCCGCCGCCTGACCTCTCGCCCGACCTGACGCTGCCGCCGGTGCCAACGGAGGACGCCGACCCGCCCGAGGTCGCCTTCCTGCTCCGGCGCCGGCGCGGCCGGGTGCTGGTGCTCGCGCTCGCGGCGACGCTCGCAGCGTTCGTCGGCGGCTACTCGTTCGGACACTCCAAGGGCAAGCCGTCGGCATTCACGTCGATCCGGACCGTCGCCATGCACGGGCCGTCGGGCGGCGCGTCACACGGTGTGATCAACATCGCCGAGAAGGACGCGGTCGGCAACTGGCCGATGCTCCTCGAGGTGAGCGGGCTGCCGCAGCAGGCCAAGCCGTCGTCGTACTACGAGCTGTGGCTCACACACAACGGCAAGGCGGTCGCACCGTGCGGGTCGTTCCGCGTGAACGCGAACACGACGCGCGTCCGGCTCAGCGTGCCGTACGCCTTGAAGAACTTCGACGGCTGGGTCGTCACTACGCAGGACCCCGACCGGAACGGACTCGGGTCCGTCGTCCTGACGACGTAGCGGAACAGCACCGCGGACGAGGCCGCGCGACGACCGTCAACGGCCTCGCCACCGGCGCGGTTGATCGGCGTCAGCGCCGGGTCGAGCCTGACGGTGTTCATGAGCTCCGTCGGGGTTGCTGGTGGCGCGGCAGAGCCGCGACTTCTGGTTGCTCGCCGGCAGCTTCTCCATCTGCGGCTTTTCAACGAACGGGCTCATCGGCACGCACCTGATCCCGGCGGCGATGGATCACGGCTTAGGCATCGAGCCGGCTGTCCTCGAGGTCGATGTCGCGCTGCACCCGCTGCGCAACCTCCTCCGTGATCACGCCCTCGTTCCGGAGTGAGGTCACCGCCATCCGCTCGGAGTCCAGCAGCTCACGCCGCAGGCGCTGGT
>DASXDB010000327.1:0-2694 GCA_036490895.1 Gaiellaceae bacterium | reverse complement strand
CGTGTCGCCCCGGACGATCGCGAGGCCGGCTGCGATCCCGAAGACAAAGCCTCCGGCCGACGGCGCGAGCGCCATGTTCAGGGCGAGAACGTTCAATGTCTGTGCCGCCGCAGGCGCGAGATGCTGCGGGACGACCGCGAGGGAGAAGTCGAAGTTGAAGTAGATGATCGCTCCGGCCGCGAACACCGACGCGCCGGCGAGGACGACGGCGCTGAGGGCATCACCGGACGCGCTGCCGCGAAGGTGAGAGCGCAGCGTTCCCGTGATCGATCCTCTCCTCGCGGTGGACGGCGACGCCCGGTCCCACGCGTGCTGACAGTTCCCCGGGGCGACCCGCATCCCTGCTCTCAGTGATCGGCGGCGGCCCGCGGCGATCGTGCAAGCGGTGCGCGTCGGCCACTAGTGCGGCCTCTCATAACGTTTGACCGGAAACGAATGGGATCGCAGAGGCCGCACTACTCGGCCGCTTCGCGGCCGCCGGCCGCAGAGCGGCCGGAATAGTGCGGCGTCCTCGAACGATTGCTTTCGGGTGAGACGTTGGGAGACGCCGCACTAGGGTCGGGCACAGAACAACGCGACAGGATTTCGAGCGGGCAAGGAATGCCCGTACGATCCGGGAGTGAACCGCGCCCTACCGCTCCTCGCCAGCAACGACACGCAGGCGACACTCGCGTTCTACGAGCGGCTCGGCTTCACGAGCCGTGGTGCGCCCCCGCAGGAGTGGGACTACCTGATCATCGAGTGCGACGGCTGCGAGCTTCACTTCGCGGGCCACACGCTTGGTCAGCGTGCTCCGGGGAGCGCATTCGTCTACGCCGAGGAGATCGACGCACTGCATGCGCGGTGGCGCGAAGCCGGCGCCGAGGTGACGCCGCTCAACCACACGAACTTCGGGATGCGCATGTTCACACTGCACGACCCAGACGGGAACGAGATCCGCGTCGGCTGGCCGCCGCGCTGAGGCAAGGGGGTTGAGATGAACGGCGACAAGAAATGGCACGTCGCACAGCTGGACGACATCGAACGGCGCGGCAGGATGATTCCCGCGCGCGAGCACCTGGCGATCAAGGCGTTCGGCGTGAATGCCTTCACACCCAACGACGAGGGCGTCCTGATCAACGACCACGACGAGTCCGGGTCGGGACAGGAAGAGCTCTATGTCGTGCTCGACGGGCACGCGACGTTCGAGATCGACGGAGAGACCGTCGACGCGCCGGCCGGGACGTTCCTCTCGGTCGCTCCGGAGGCACGGCGGAAAGCGACCGGGATGGGAACCGTCCTCGTGGTCGGCGGCACACAGGGCGCGGCGTACCAGGCGTTCGACTGGGGTGAGGCGTGGACATTCCACAACACGTCGATCTCGGCCTACAGCGAGCAGCGCTACGACGACGCGCTGGCCGCGGTCCGTGACGGTCTCGAGCACGTGCCGGATCACGCCGGCCTGCACTTCAACTACGCGTGCTTCGCGACGTTGGCGGGCGACACGAGCGACGAGGTGTTCGACCACCTCCGCCGGTCGGTCGAGCTCTTCCCACCGTTCCGCGAGCAGGCGCGCACCGACAGCGACTTCAACGCCGTGCGCAGCGATCCACGCTTCGAGGAAGCGCTTCGCTGAGCACGAAGGACGCGACGCTCCCGTTCGCGTGGTACTCCGACGAGGAGCAGCACCGCCGCGAGCGCGCCCGCATCTTCGCGCGGTCGTGGCAGTACGTCGGCCGCGCCGAGCAGGTTGCGACCCCCGGCTCGTTCCTGGCGGCTGACGCAGGTGGGATCCCGGTGCTCGCGACGCGTGATGCCGCCGGCGAGCTCCGCGCGTTCATCAACGTGTGCCGCCACCGCGGCGCCGTGCTCACCGAAGGCTGCGGCACCCGCACCACGATCCAGTGCCACTACCACGCGTGGACGTACGACCTCGACGGCTCTCTGCGTGCCGCCCCCAGATCGGAGCGCGAGGCCGAATTCGCCGCGGCGGACTGGTCGCTGCTCCCGGCGAGTGTCGGGACTTGGGGGCCGTTCCTGTTCGTGAACCCGGACCCGGAGGCGCTGACGCTCGAGGAGCACCTCGGCGACCTTCCCGGGATCCTGGCGCGCGACATCGACCTCGACGGGCTCGCCTTCCACTCGCGCGTCGACTTCGGCTCGAATGCGAATTGGAAGATCGTGGTCGAGAACTTCCTCGAGTGCTACCACTGCCCGACGGCGCATCCGAGCTTCAGCGCCGAGGTCGACGTGCACCCGGATCGCTACCTCCTCGAGGCGCATCCGACGTTCGCGGCGCAGTTCGCGACCGCGAAGCACACCGGCGAGCGCGGCCAGTTCCACTTGCTGTACCCGAACACCGGCATCAACGTCTTCCCAGGCCCCGCCAATCTCTCGATCGGTCCGATCTCGCCGAACGGCACCGGCCGGACCGAGCGGTATCTCGATTACTTTTTCGCGCCCGACATCGATCCGGCGTGGCGCGAGGAGTTCTTCGCCTTCGACGACCAGGTCGGCCGCGAGGACGCCGTGCTCGTCGAATCCGTGCATCGGGGGATGGCCTCCGGCGTGCTCGATCACGGTCGCCTGCTGCTGAACGCCGAGCCGCTCCTCGCCGCGTTCCAGTCGTGGGTGACCGAGTCGATACGCTGAGCTACCCCCACACCCTCAGGAGAGATGGAGACGATGCGCAAGAGGATCCTTTTGCTCGCGAGC
>DASXDB010000326.1:0-1712 GCA_036490895.1 Gaiellaceae bacterium | reverse complement strand
GATGCCGATCCGCGCGCCGGCCACGACGTCCACCGGACGCGGCCGCGCGACGAGCTGGAACGGCGGCTCGTCGAGCTGGAGGCCGTCGTGCTCGCGCGTCACCCCGAGCGCCTGGCACAACCGCCCGGGCCCGCTGCAAAGAAGCCTGATATCGGCGAGCCCGCGGCGCTCGCGCATCGCGAACACGTTGCGCGTCGGCTTGAGCGCGCGGATCAGAACCGCGCCCGCCACGCCCACGTCGCCGCACACGAAGTTGAGGCACCAGTGGATGCCGTACGAGCGGTAGACGTACGCGCGCCCGCCGCCGAGGAACATCGATGCATTGCGCGCCGTGCGCCGGTTGCCGAACCCGTGCGCCGCCGGGTCCTCGTGGTCATACGCCTCGACCTCGACGATTACGCCGCCGACTCCGTCCACGTACAGCTGCGCCCCGATCAGCTCGGGCGCGACGTCATGCGGGCTGCGTCTCAGGTCCAGCGTCATAGTTCAAGAACTTCGGCAAGGCGAGCGCCGTCACGACGCACCCCGCGATGCACGCAAGTCCGCCCGAGACGATCGAGAATCGGAGTGAAGTGAGGGAGGCGAGCACACCCGCCTCGAGATCGCCGAGGTTCGGCGCGCTCGCCACCTGCATGAACTCGATCCCGAGCATTCGCCCGCGCAGATGATCCGGTGTCGAGCGAAGCAGCATCGTTCCGCGGAGAACGGCGCTGTAGAAGTCCGCCCCGCCGGCGACCGCGAGCAGCGCCAGAGCCGGGACGAGCGCCGTCGTAAGACCGAAACCGGCGATCGCCGCGCCCCATAGGCACGCCATGATCGTGATCGCCAAGCCCATGCGGCGGACGTGCGAGCACCACCCGGACAGCAGCGAGCAGAAGAGCGCACCTCCATACGGCGCCGCATAGAGGTACCCGACCGTCGACGCAGTTCCATGCAGGCGATGCAGCGCGATCGCCGGAAAGAGTGCGCTCGGCATCCCGAAGACCATCGCGTTCGTGTCGATGGCGAAGATGCCGATCAGCGCCTGGCGACCCTTCAGGAAGCGGAACCCGTCGACGGTCGACCGGAAGCTCGGGCGGTCGACGTCCTCGAGTGGCGGCAGCTTCGGCAGCCACCAGATCACGAGCAACGACGCAGCGTACGTGGCCGCATCGACGCCGAATGTCCACGGGACGCCTGCAGTCGCGATGACGAGGCCGCCGACGGCCGGGCCGGCGACGCTGGAGAGCGAGCCGTACACGCTGGACAAGGAGTTCGCGGCCGCGAGCTCCTCGTCCGGCACGAGCCGCGGTGCGAGCGACGCGAGCGCCGGACGGCCGAAGCTGTACACGGCGACGGCAAGCCCCTGCAACACGAAGAGCGCCCACACCCTGGGGGTCGGGAGGAGCGCGTTGACGAGGAAGAGCACCGCGACCGCGGCGAGCCCCGTCTCGGTGACGAGGACGACGGTCCGTCGGTCGAGCGCGTCGGCGAACGCTCCGCCCACGAGCGGGACGAACAGGAGCGGAACCAGCGAGGCGAGGCCGAGCAGCCCGACGAGCGCCGTCGAGCCGGTCAGCGTGTAGACCTGATACGGCACGGCGACGACGGCGATCTCGGCGCCGATCGTCGAGACCATCTGGCCGAGCCAGAGGTTGCGAAAGTCACGCCGCCGCAACGGGCGCGTGTCGACGTGCAGCCGGCGCCAGTCCAAGTGGAGAAGCTAGAACAGG
>DASXDB010000325.1:0-1822 GCA_036490895.1 Gaiellaceae bacterium | reverse complement strand
GAGCGCGTCGCTCGAGCGGCGCAGGCGGATGAGCTCGCGATACCGCCCCAACAGCTCGACGTCCCAAGACTCCGGGTGGAACCACGGCATCGGTCGTCGTGCGTCCTCGCCCCACTCGCCTTCGACGCCGAGCTCGTCGCCTGCGAACACCATCGGCACGCCCGGCATCGTCATCTGCAGACCGATGCCGACAATGTGTTTCTCGCGGGATGCCGTGACCGTGCGGAAACGCGCGGTGTCGTGACTGTCGAGCAGGGTCCACGAGTTCGCGACTGCGTTCCAGGGCACGCCTGCATGAAAGGCGCGCATTGTGGAGACCGCTTCGGCGCCGGAGTAGGACGGCGCCGGCGTGCTGGAGAAGACCTCTCGCTCGAGCGTGCCGCCGTGCAGCCACCACCAAGTCGGCCGCAAGAAGCCGGCGTAGTTCATCACGCCATGCCACCCGGTCCCGTCGAGGTCGGGTCTGAAGTCGTGTCCATGCTCGGCCAGGAGGAGACGCTGACCGATGAGCCCGCGAGCCCAGCGCGCGACCTCGTGGTTGACGTCGAGCAGTCGGTGGCGGCCGACCATGTTGGCGACATCGATCCTCCATCCATCGAGGCCCTCGTCGAGCCAGTGCGCGAACACCTGCTCCATGCGGCGTCGCAATTCGGCCGAGCCCCAGTTGAGGATCGGCAGCGACGGTACGCCGAGCCAGCGCGCATAGCCGTCCGGCGGCGAGCCGTCGAAGAAGAAGAGCTCGCGCTCGGGCGCGGCATCACTTTGCGCCCGCAGAAACCATTCGTGTGCCGCACCGCAGTGATTCAGTGTCAGGTCGCCGACGACCCGCATGCCCCGACCGTGCGCCGCGCGAAGCAGTGAGCGGAGCGCGTCGTCGCCGCCCAACAACGGATCGACGTGGTCGAAGCTCGATGCGTCGTACCGATGGGTGCTTCGCGCGGGGAAGAACGGCGTCAGATACAGGACGTCCGCGCCGAGGTCGGCGACATGATCGAGCCGTTGCTCGATCCCCGGGAGATCCCCGCCGTAGAGCTCGTACGGGGTATTGGCGCTTCGGCCTTCCGGCCGGGTGTCCCACGCGCGGGGCACAGCCCAGGCCGGGGGCTCGGCGCCTGCACCCCCGACTGCGAATCGATCCGGGAAGATCTCGTAGACGACCGAACGGGCATGCCATGCGGGAGCCGCTGGACCGACGGCGAGGACGAAGTCGTCCGCCCCGGCGACGTCGTGCGCATGCAGACCGACTCCGTTCAGCCAGCGGTAGCCGAGGCTCCCGGCATCGAGGAGCCAGCGGTACCGGGTCGTCGGATTCGGCATCGAAAGTTCGGCCCGCCACCACGTTTCGGCGTCGTGTTCCTCGTCGACGACCGCTTCCACCGTCCGCGGCTCGCCGTCGGCGACGTAGCGGAGCCAGACGTTCCCGGCGGCGCCGTGCGGCGCACGGATCCGGAGCCTTGCCGTTCCTCCGGGCTCCTCCGGCAATTCGAGCACGTACTGCTCGGAACCGTCGTGATGCGGTTCCAGAATCAAGCTACAGGTGCGAAGTCAGCCCGGCGTCGGACGCGACGTCGGAGTTCGCGTACCACGAGTTCCAGTAGACCCCGTCGTCGAGGCTCTGCGCGAAGCGCGACAGCTTCAGTGGATGGAAGGTGTCGCACATGACCGCGAGCTCGTGCGTCTCGTGCAGGCCGATGCTCTTCTCCGCGAGGCCCGGCTGCGGCCCGTGCGGGAGACCCGACGGATGCAGCGTGATCGATCCGACGTCCACGCCCTTGCGCGAGCCGAAGTTGCCGGAGACGTAATAGATCATCTCCTCCGACTG
>DASXDB010000324.1:0-3947 GCA_036490895.1 Gaiellaceae bacterium | reverse complement strand
GTGCCTCTCCTCGCAGTCCGGCTGCCCGCTCACCTGCACCTTCTGCGCGACCGGTCAGATGCGCTTCCGACGCAACCTGAACGAGTGGGAGATCGTCGACCAGGCGCTGTACTTCCGGCGCATGGAGGCGATCGACCACGCCGTGTTCATGGGGATGGGCGAGCCGATGCTGAACGTCGACGCGGTGCTCGCCGCGGCGCGGCGCCTGCCCGACGTCGGTGTCACGCACCGACGGACGACGGTCTCGACCGTCGGCTGGCTGCCGGGTTTGACGCGGTTCGTCGACGAGGTCGAGGAGCCGATCCGCCTCGCGCTCTCGCTGCACGCGCCGACCGACGCGCTCCGCAGCGAGCTGATGCCGGTGAACGACCGTTATCCCCTCGAGGACGTGCTCGCCGAGTGCAGGCGCTACTTCGGTCTGCGCAGGCGGAAGGTCTTCGTCGAGTACGTGATGCTCGACCATGTGAACGACTCCGTCGCGCACGCGCACGAGCTCGCGGGTCTCCTCGACGCTCGCGTGTTCAAGGTCAACTTGATCCCGTACAACCCGACCGGCATGTACGACGGCGCGTCACGCGATCGGATCGCTGCGTTCAAGAGCGTGCTGGCCGCGGCACGTCTCCCCGCAACCGTCCGCCTCACGCGCGGCCGTGATATCGCCGCCGCGTGCGGCCAGCTGGCGGTCGAAGCAGCCTAGCGCGGGATGCCGCACCTGCCAGACTGACGGCGGTGCTCGCATGAACGTCGGGGTGGCGATGCTCGCCGCGGGAGCGGTGCTGGCGGCGAGCGTGGCGCTCGCATACGGAGCCGCGAAGACGGGCCTCCCTGCATTGGTGGCCTTCCTGGGGCTCGGCATGGTGCTCGGCTCGGACGGCCCGGGTGGGATCGCGTTCGACGATGCAGCGGTTGCCCGCGAGGTCGGCATCGTCTCGCTGGTCGCGATCCTCTACGAGGGCGGCCTCTCCACCTCGTGGCGCCGGCTGCGCGCGGTCGCGCTGCCTGCGACGCTGCTCTCGACGGTCGGCGTGGCGGTCACGGCCACCGTCACCGGGGGCTTCGCGCACATGCTGTTCGACCTTTCGTGGCCGGAGGCGTTCCTGCTCGGCTCGGTCGTCTCGTCGACCGACGCCGCCGCGGTGTTCGCAACGCTGCGCCGCACACGGCTCCGCCGTGGGCTTGCGCGCACGCTCGAAGCCGAATCGGGCGGCAACGACCCGGTCGCGATCGCGCTGACGCTGGGCCTGATCGCGTGGATCGAGCGTGCGCACTACGGCGTCGACGACCTGGCGACGCTGCTCGTCAAGCAGATCGGCATCGGGCTCGCGTTCGGGCTCGCGATCGGATTCATCGCGACCTGGGTGTTCGCGCGCATCCCGGCCTCGATCGGCTCGTTCGCGCCCGTCGCGTCGGCCGCGACCGCCGCGCTCGCGTTCGGAGCCGCCGACGCCACCCATGGCAGCGGGTTCCTCAGCGTGTACCTCGTCGGTCTCGCCGTCGGCTCGACGCCGTCCCGCTACCGCGGACAACTCGTCACGTTCCACGAGGGAGTCGCCTTCGTCGCACAGGTCGCGCTCTTCATCGTCCTCGGGTTGCTCGTGTTCCCGTCCCGCCTGCCGCACGTGGCGTTCGCAGGGCTCGGCCTCGCGCTCGCGTTGATCGTCGTCGCACGGCCGCTCGCCGTCTGGGCCTCCACCCCCTTCATCGGCTTCACGCCGCGTGAGCGCGCGCTACTCGGGTGGGCGGGTCTGCGCGGCGCCGTCCCGATCGTGCTCGCCACGTTCGTGCTCTCGTCGCACCTCCGCTCGGCCGACACGATCTTCAACGCCGTCTTCTTCGTCGTTCTCGTCTCCGTCGTCCTCCAGGGAACGACGCTCGAGTGGGTCGCGGCGCGGCTCGGCCTCGTCGGCGCGCCGCCACCGTCGCAACCGCCGCTCGAGGTGATGCGCACCGGCACGCTCGATCTGGAGGAGTTCCGCGTCGCGGCCGACCATGCGATCGCGGGCGCCGCCGTCCGCGAGATCGGGCTCCCGCGCGAAGCGCTGGTCGCGGTGGTCGTCCGCGGAGACGACGCGATCCCGCCCCGCGGCAGCACGCGCATCGAGGCCGAAGACGTCCTCTTCGTGCTCGTGCCACACGGGAAGCGTCCCGAGGTCGTGGACGTCTTCGAGCGCTGGCGTCGGCGCGTCTAGGTGGTCGCTTCGACCAGCGTGCCGCGTGGTGCGGGCGTACGTGCAGGCTCGCGGCCGACGACGCGCGCGAGAGCCTCGACGCATCGCTCGTCGAACGCCGTGCCGGCCTCCGTGCGCAAGTGGTGGATCGCGTTCTCCTCCGACCAGGCATCGCGGTAGACGCGCTTCGAGATGAGCGCGTCGTAGACGTCGCAGACGGCGAGGATCCGTGCATCGAGCGTCAGCTGCCCCGCTGTGAGGCCGCGCGGGTAGCCCCGACCGTCGAGCCGCTCGTGGTGATCCCGGACGAGGTCGCGGACGCCGTCGCTGAAGCCGCCGAGCTCGGTCAGCAGCCGGTAGCCGCGCTCGGGGTGCTCCTTGACCGTCTCGTACTCGTCGTCGTCGAGCGGGCCGGGCTTCTTGAGAATGTCGTCGGGGATCGCCAGCTTGCCGATGTCGTGGACGAGCCCGCCGATCGCCAGCGTCCGCAGACGGCCGCGCGAGAGCCCGAGCTCGTCGCCGACCTGTACCGCCCGCAGCGCAACGCGCCGCGTATGGCGCTCCGTGTACGAGTCCTTCTCTGCGAGCGTCACCGTCAGCGCGCGAACCTGGGAGCCGAGGAAGAGGTCCTCGGATGCGACGAGCTCCGCGGCGGTGAGATCGCCGGCGAGCGGGCGCGACTGCGCAGCGCGCGCGAGGTCGATTGCGACCGCGATGCCGATCACGAGGATCCCGTCGAGCTCGACTTCGTGGCCGATCCACCAGCCGAGCCGGGTGTAGTCCATGGTCAGAGCAGGGACGAGCGCGGTCGCGAGCCAGACGAGCCCCACCGCGACGACGAGGTCGAGGACGCGCCGCGTGAGCAAGAATGTCCGCACCGCCCGCAGCGTCACGAGCCCGAAGGCGAGCATGCCGACCGCGAGGAGCGCGAGTGCGTCGCGACCGCCCGGCGCCGGCACCGGCGGCAGCAGGCTCGGCCAGATGAGGGCGGAGATGCCGAGCGCGAGGATGATCGCGAGCAGTATCGCCTCGACCAGCAGGAACGGCACGACGTTTCGGAGGACGCGCGGCAGCGGCAGCACGGAGAACACGAGCACGATCGCACCGGCAGGCAAGGTCGCGCCGCCGGTGATCGCGACGACTCCGTTGTTCCCGAACCAGACGCCGGGCGTCGAGAAGCCGTGCAGAGCGAGCAGACCCGCCATCACGGCGAAGGCCGTCCCGACCACCATCGTCCGCGTGTCGCCGCGCCGGGCTCCGACCGCGGTCAGCCCGACCGCTGCGACGAGCGCGACGAACGCGCTCGTACCGACCGTGTAGACGTGCGTCGTCCCCGTGAAGTCCACCTTGTGGAACCCCACGGCGAGGTGGACGGCCGCAGGCACAGCCGCGGCCGCCACGCCGGCGCCGAGAAGGAAGGAAAAGCGCCGCATCTGACGCCGTTGTCGGCAATCAGACGCCTGTGGTTTAGCCCCAGGTCGGGGGTTCGCCTAGATCGTCGGCGGATCTGGATCCGGCGGGAGCGGCGTCGGGTCCGGGCCCGGATCGGGCGGGGTCGGATCCGGGCCGGGCAGCGGGGTGGGCGAAGGCGAAGGTGGCTCGAGATACGGCATGGTGACGCGGTTCCCTCCGAGGCCCTTCCTCACACCCGGCGCCTCACACCCGGCGCCCGAAGAACGCCCGGTTCGACCTAGCTCACGGCAGCGAGCCGCGCGGTGCAGCTCGCGAGCCCGCGCTTCTCGAGGTACTGCTGGTGGTAGTCCTCCGCCTCCCAGAACG
>DASXDB010000323.1:0-4334 GCA_036490895.1 Gaiellaceae bacterium | reverse complement strand
GCCGCGGAACGTGCGCCGGTCGCGCAACGCGCGTGCGAACGCCTCCTGGACCGCCTCGCGGGCGGCCTCTCGGCCTCCACCTACGCTCGCGAGCCCGTCCCGGAAGACGTGAAACCGCTCCCGGTAGAGACGCTCGAGCTCCTCGACCGTCGCAGCCATCT
Source organism: Gaiellaceae bacterium (assembly GCA_036490895.1). Taxonomy (GTDB): domain Bacteria; phylum Actinomycetota; class Thermoleophilia; order Gaiellales; family Gaiellaceae; genus PALSA-600. The sequence goes on along the minus strand of DASXDB010000323.1, from coordinate 4,173 downwards.
GATCTACCGATCCTGACGGACCGCCGTTTCTTTAGTAGGAACTCACCTGTGAGCTGGCGGATCGCGGGCGCGTACTTCGAATCTTGCAACTGCGAGGCGATCTGCCCGTGCCGGATGATCGGCGCGGTGCCCGGCGGACGGTCGACCTTCGGCATCTGTTACGGCGCGCTCTCGTGGCGCATCGACGACGGCCACTTCGACGATGTCGACCTCTCCGGCCTCGCGACGGCGCTCACGATCCGGTACGACGACGACGAGCCCGGGTCGCCGTGGAGCATCATCCTGCACGTCGACGAGCGCGGCGATGCGGCTCAGCGCGCTGCGCTCGAGGAGATCTTCCTCGGTGAGGCAGGAGGCGACGTGATGCGGCTGCCGTGGATCCGCAAGCCGCGGAACGTGATCGACGTCCGCGCGAGTGCGATCGAGCTCGACGACACGACCCTGCGCGTCGGCGAGTCGGTGCAGCTCGTCGCGACGACGCCGTTCGAGACGGCCGAGCGCGTCGCCTGCGGCATTCCCGGCTACGAACGGGCGGGGACGGAGTACACGACCGACCGGTTCGACGTGGACGACGGCTCGTTCCACTGGCAGCTGACCGGCAACTGCGCGTTCGCCGTCGACTTCGACTACGCCTCTTAGGTCCGACGGGCACCCGACCCGCTACCGTCCCACCGCATGGATCTCGGGCTTCGCGGCAGGACGGCGATTGTCTGCGGGGCCTCGTCCGGCCTCGGCCTCGCCTCCGCGGAGGCGCTCGCCGAGGAAGGCGCCAACGTGACGATGTTCGCGCGGCGCCGCGAGCAGCTCGAACGCGACGCCGACCGCATCGGCGCGCTCGCCGTGCGCGGCGACGTCACCAACGTCGCCGATCTCGAGCGCCTCGTCGCAAAGACGCTGGAAGCCTTCGGCGGCATCGACATCCTCGTCTGGAACTCCGGTGGGCCGCCCGCCGGCACAGCGCGCGATGTGACCGACGACGCCCTCGAGTCGGCCTTCGAGCTGCTCCTCGCCCCTGCCGTACGGCTCGTCCGCCTCTGTCGCCCGCACCTCGAGCAGAGCGAGGCGGGCCGCATCGTCGCGATCACGTCGATGACCGCGAAGGAGCCGACCGACCACCTCGCGCTCTCGAATGCGATCCGCCCCGGGCTCGTCGGCTGGCTGAAGACGCTCTCGCGCGAGGTCGGGCCGAGCGGCGTGACGGTGAACTGCGTCGCGCCGGGCCGGATCGACACGCCTCGCATGACGGAGGTCTACGGCGAAGGCGGCCCGCCCGCCGAGGAGGTCAGGCAGATCCCGATTGGCCGCCTCGGCACCCCCCGCGAGTTCGGCGATGTCGTGTGCTTCCTCGCCTCGGCGCGTGCCGCCTACATCAGCGGCACGACGGTCATCGTCGACGGCGGCATGTCCCGCGGGCTTCTGTGAGAAAACTCTTCTCGAGCACCACGGCGTTCGTCGCCGGGCTCGTGCTCGTAGCGGTTTTCGGCGCGCTCCTGATCCTCCCGTCGAACGACTACATCTTCCTGCCCGACAAAGCCCACCCGGTCGCACCCCTCGTCAACGTGCCGGGCGGCCACGACCCGAAGGTCGGCGGGATCTACTACGTCGACATCCTGCTGCGGAAGGCCAAGCTCTACGAGCGCCTCTTCGGCGGGTTCCACGAGGGCGCCGACCTCTATCCCGCGAGCGCAATCAATCCTCCCGGCGGCGGCGAGGCGGAGCGGCAGCAGATCGACATCGAAGACATGCAGAACTCGCAGCAGGTCGCGGCCGCGGTGGCGTTGCGAGCCGCGGGCAAGGCCGTGACGACGACTCCGATTGGTGCGAAGGTCGACGAGGTTTTCACCCACACTCCGGCGGTCGGCAAGCTCGAGATCGACGACGTCATCACCGCAGTCGACGGCGAGCCGATCAGATCACGAGCGGACGTCTTCACGGCGATGGCGAAACACCGACCGGGCGACACCGTTGACTTCGCGATCCGGCGGGCCGGCGCCTCGAAGGTGGTGAGCATCCGCACGATCAAGGACCCGAGCTCTGCTCGCGCGATCGTCGGCATCCAGCTCGAAGACGCCGTCGACATCCACCTTCCGATCGACGTCACGATCAACGCCGGCGACGTCGGCGGCCCGTCCGCGGGGCTTGCCTTCGCGCTCGACATCCTCCAGGAGCTCGGCCACAACATCGTGCGCGGCCACAAGATCGCCGCGACAGGCGAGATCCTCCAGAACGGCGCGATCGGCCCGATCGGCGGCATTAAGCAGAAGACGATCGGCGCACGCGAGGCGCATGTGGACGCATTTCTCGTCCCCGCTGGGGACAACGCGCGTGAGGCCCGTCGCTACGCACACGGGCTGAAGATCATTGCTGTGGAGAATTTTCCACAGGCGTTGCACGCGCTGGCGACGCTCCGTTGACCTTACGGAAAACGGCAAAAATCTACTCCCCAGAACTTGCCGGAAAATGCACGTTTTCCGTTTAGACAAGCCCTTTTCGCCGGTTCCGGGCGGTCGTACGATCGCTCGCGCCCCCCTGACCGCCAGCCCCCCGAAAGGCCTCCGATGACCCGACAGAACGCTCCGACCTGCGAAGACTGCTACTTCCGCCGCCACGGCCTGTGCGCGATGACCCCGGAGCGCCCCTGTCCCACCTTCCGCGCGGCGACGCGCACCCTGCAGCCCCCTCGACAACCTCGTCTCGTCCCGCTCGCGGCGACGGCCGCAGCTGTCGCGTAGTCGATGGCCGACGAACAGGCGAAGCGGGACCGCCCGCCCTGGCTGCAGCTCGCGGCGATCGGGCTCGTCGCGCTCTACGCGATCCTCTTCATCGTCCTGAACACCCACCGCGCGAAGGTGAGCTTCGTCTTCGCGTCCACCAAGATCTCGGTGATCTGGGTGATCCTGCTGTCGCTGGCGGTGGGCTTCGTGCTGGGCGTGCTCGGCTCGCGGCTAAACCGCCGCCGGAAGCGCCGCGGCTAGGCGCGCGACGCCTTCGCCGATCTCATCGGGCGACACGAAGCTGTAGGCAAGTCGGAGCGAGTTGGGCTCGCCGCCGAAATCGGCGCCCTTCACGAACGTGACGCCGGCTGCCTCTGCCCGGGCCAGCAGCTCGGTTGCGTCGACTCCGTCGAGCTCGACCCAGAGGAAGTAGCCGCCTTCGGGGTGCGAGGTGTGGGCGCCCGGCAGCTCGCGGGCGAGCGCTGCGAGCATCGCGTCGCGCCGTGCGCCGAGGAGGCCGCGCACGCGCTCGAGGTTCGGCTCGAACAGGCCGCGCTGGAGGAACTCGAACACGGTCGCCTGCCCGAGCAGGACCGGGGTGATGTAGGTACCGGTCGCGGTTGCCTCCAACTCGCGGGCGAGCCCTTCGGGAAGCACGAACCAGCCGACGCGCAACCCGGGCGCGACGGTCTTCGAGAACGAGGAGCTGTACGCCGTTGAGCCGCCCGAGAGCTCGTGAAGCGACGGTGGCGCTTCCCCTTCGAAGCGTACGAGCCCGTACGGATCGTCCTCGAGGACGAGCAGGTCGTGCTCGGAGGCGAGCTCGACGACGCGGCGGCGGCGATCCTCCGGGAGCGTCCGGCCGCTCGGGTTCTGGAAGGTCGGAAGCAGATAGAGGAAGGCAGGCGGCTCTCCGCGTCCGAGTGCCGCTTCGAGGGCATCCGGATCGAGCCCCTCGTCGTCGCAGTCGAGCGCGACGATCTCGGCGCCGAGCGCGGACAGGATCTTCAGCGGCCGGTCGTACGTCGGCCGCTCGACAAGCACGCGCCGGCCCGGAGCAAGCCGCTGGGCGAGGAACACGAATCCCTGCAGCGAGCCATTCGTCACGAATACACGCGACGGATCGACGCCGTGCCGGTCGGCAGCCCATTCGCGGAGCGGCCCGTAGCCGCTCGACGGCCCGTACGAGAGGATCGTGATCCCGTCGCGCTCCAGCGCGCCGCGCGCACAGTCGGTGAGCTCCGCGACCGGAAGGCATTCCGGTGCGGGCCATCCACGCGCCAGCGAGATCGTTCCGGCCATGCCGAGAAACCTAGCGGTCTTGGAGGCTCTCACATAATGAGGCTTCGTCGATCGGGCGTGATTGGCGAGTGCGATGCAAGGACGCAGGGTGTGCCCGTAGCGGTGGCTACGGGCACACCCGAGGACGCGGCAGCGTGCCGCCAAGCGCGGCCGAGCG
>DASXDB010000322.1:0-5521 GCA_036490895.1 Gaiellaceae bacterium | reverse complement strand
GCTCCGTGCCCGCCGCCTCGATCACGACGTCCGCGCTGCGCCCGTCCCCCACCTCGGCCCCGAATTCCTCGACGAGCGCCTGGCGCTCCGGGCGGCCCCCGACGATCACCGGCCACCCGCCGGCATCTGCGACGGACGCGGCGAGCATCAGCCCGATCGGGCCGGCGCCGAGGATCGCGACGGAGTCGCCGGCGGCGATACCGGCCCGCTCGACGCCGCGTAGGCAGCAGGCGAGCGGCTCGACCATCGCCGCCACCTCGGGCGCGACCCCACGCGGCACGTCGTGCAGGTTCACGGCGGCGATCCGTTCGGGTACGACCAGCCACTCCGCATACGCGCCGGCGAGGAAGACGAGCGCACGGCACTGCTCGCCGCGCGTGCAGCCGTCACACACACCGCACGGCGCGGAGTTCGCGGCGACGACGCGGCGACCGTCGACGACGCCGCAGAACTCGTGACCGAAGCGCGCGGGCGAATCCGTCAGCAGCAGCGGATGGCCGCGCCGGTACGTCTTCAGGTCGGTGCCGTCCGTGAGCGCGAGCTCGACCTGGACGAGGACGTCTCCCGGACCGGGCTCCGGACGCGGTACCTCCTCGATGCGCAGATCGCCCGGCGCGTGCAGACGCGCAGCCCTCACGGCGTGAAGACGACCTTGAGCGCGTCACCCCGGCGGTAGAGCTCGACGCCCTCGTCGAACCGGTCGAGCGGCAGTGTCGTCACCTCGGGCAGCTCGAGCTCGGGAATGACCGCGACCGCCGCCGCGAAGTGCGCGGGGCTCGCCGATCGGGAGCCCATCAGCTGCAGCTCGCGCCGATACACCGTGTCGAGCGAGACCGGGACCTCCTCCGGCGGCGCCGCGAACACGAGCACGATCCCGCCCGGCTCGACGCGCCCGAGCGCGTCGTTCAAGCCGCCCGCAGTGGTGACCACCGCCGCGTGAACCGGGCCGTCATCCACGCGCGCCCCGAGCCGCTCTGCGCCCTCGAGCCGGTCCGGACGCACGTCCGTCGCCACGACGGCGTTGCCGCGAGCGCGAAGCACCTGCACCCACAGCCGGCCGACCGCACCGCAGCCGACGACGAGCACGCTCCCGGCCGGGACGCGCTCGGCCGCGCGAAGGATGCAGCCGACGGGCTCGACCCAGACGGCGTCGAGGCCGAGCGCGCCGACAGGCACCACATGCGTCGCACGCACGCGCTCCGCGAAGCCACCCGGGTCGATGCGCAGCTGCCGGAACTCTTCGCACGTCGACTCGTGGCCGGCGCGGCAGCGGTCGCAGCTTCCACACGGGACGCGGTGCATGACCGTGACGTGCTCGCCGCCCTCGAGGACACCCGAGACCTCGTGGCCGAGCACGGCGCCGGCCGTACCGCCGCGACCGAGCTTCTCCACGTCGGAGCCGCAGAGGCCGCAGGCGAGAACCTGCACGAGCGCTCCCGGCCCGGCCGGCTCAGCGACGTCGGCGAGCTCGGGCCGCCCGTTCGAGTCGAGGACGACCGCGCGCACCGCCCTATCGTAGGGCGGCGCGCACGGTCGGTCCTCGGATCGGGTCAGCCGTTGAGGTTCACCCGGAACGAGACGAGACGGCGCGTGGAGATGCCGCCGAGGTCCGGATCGCCCGACTTGCTGGCACGGACGAAGACGGCCAGCAGCTGCTGGTGCGCCGACGCCGGGAAGAACCGGTCCTGATGCATCGTCAGCGTGGCCCAACCGTCGGCGCCCGTCGGCGTCTCGGCGGGGATCGAGAACTGCTCGAACGGAACGGCCGTCACGTAGACGAGCGCATTCTGGATCGAGCGTCCACCGCACGCGGAGACGTGAAACTTCACCGTCACGTCCTGCGTCGACTTCGTGATCACGGACGGACTCACGCTCTGTCCGTCGACCACGAGCCGTGCGGGAAGCGAGACGTTCTTCACGTCGAGCGTGCCGGTACCCGATGCCGGGCAGCCGTTCACCGTCGTGGGAGGCGGCGCCGGAGCCGCGGTCACAACCGCCGTCGGGACGGACGTGGCCGTGTTCGAACCGTCAGCGTTCTTGGCGGTCACGCGGACACGCAGCGTGTTGTCGACGTCGACCTTTTTCAGCACGTACGTCTTGTCGGACGCGCCGCTGATCGACGAGCAGCTGCCGCCGTTGTTGTCGCAACGACGCCACTGATACGCGTACGAGGTCGGCGAGTTCGTCCATGTGCCCGTCGACGCCGTCAGGGTCTGGCCCTCCTGGGCCTTCCCCGAGATCGTCGGCGGGGTCTGGTTCGACGGTGCCGCCGACCCAGCGGCTTCGGAGAAGCCTGCGATCGCCAGCACTGTCACGATGCCCGCACCCAAGAGCGCGAGCAGGTTCGTTCTGCGCTTCATGCGTTCTCCTTTCTCCTCGGAACACAAGAGGGGTTCCCGCAGGCGGAGGGGAAGGAGTGTGGCCTTTGTGAGGTTCCGGTAAATCCGTGCGCGCTACAATCCGTGCGCTTCGGGGCTATAGCTCAGTTGGGAGAGCGTCTGGATCGCACCCAGAAGGTCGCCGGTTCGAGTCCGGCTAGCTCCATTCCAAGCAAGATCGTCCGGCAAAGGCCGTAACCTTCGCGGCCCGCTGTGAGCCTTCAGCTACTCCATGCGCGAGCCGGGCAGCTGCTCGCCGCGATGTTCGCCCTGATCGCCGCGGGTTTGTTGATCTGGTCTGTCGCACGCGACGTGCCGCATTCGTGGTCGCTGATGCAGAAGGAGCACGACGGCTACGCGAACTACACCGCGCTCGAACGCGCGCAGTCGTACGGGGCAGCCCTGCCGTTGCCGATGAACCTCTCGGTTACCTCAAAGAGCACAGCGATCGCCTCGGGCCGGTCCTGCGCGAATTGGCGAAGCAGCTGACCGTGACGCAACAGTGGGGCTATCTCGTGTTCACCGTGGCCGCGGGTGTCTTCGCGGGCGCGCTCGCGAGACGATGGCGCGCGACGGCGTTCGCTGTCGTGTGGCTCGCGCTCGCGTTTGCCGGCCTCGTTCTGATCTACTGGATCTCGACGCTTCCGACGTCGTCGAACCTCACGAACTCCAGCTTCCGAACGATCGTCTCGCTCCTCGTCGGCGGCACCGCCCTCGTGCCAGTGTTGATCGCACCTACCACTCCTGAGGACCGCGCTCGATGAAGGTGAGCTTTCTGATCCCCGTCTACAACGAAGCGTCGACGGTCGGCGAGGTGATCGAGCGCGTTCTCGCGCTTCCGTTCGAGAAGGAATTGATCGTGATCGACGACGGGTCGACCGACGGATCGACCGAGCTGATCGACCGAGTCGCACAGGAACAAGCCAATGTGCAGGTCCTTCGGCAGGCGAATGCGGGCAAGGGCGCTGCCCTACGCGCCGGCATTCCCCTCATCACGGGAGAGATCGCGGTGATCCAGGACGCGGACCTCGAGTACGACCCGGTCGAGGTCCCTGCCTTGATCGAGCCGATCCGCCTCGGGCGCGCCGACGTCGTGTACGGATCCCGCCTCTCCGGCGGACGGCCCCAGCGCGCGTACCTGTTCTGGCACCGCGTCGGCAACCGCTTCCTCAGCCTGGTCACGGGCGTCCTCTACAACACGACGCTGACCGACATGGAGACGGGCTACAAGGCGTTTCGCGCGGACGTCCTCAAGTCGCTCGAACTCCGGGAGGACGACTTCGCGATCGAGCCGGAGATCACCGCGCAGGTCTGTTTACGACATCTGCGCATCTTCGAGCTGCCGATCTCGTACTACGGCCGAACCTACGCCGAGGGCAAGAAGATCACGTGGCGGGACGGCGTCAAGGCGCTGTGGGTGCTCGTACGGATACGCGTGCGCCACCTCGACGGCGGCTAGATCTCGAGCACGTGGCCGGAGGCGCTACTTACTCCGGCTCGACCGACGCCGCGTGGTTCTCGACGCGAACCTGCCACCGCCGTCCGAACGCGGGAATGCCTTCGAGCGTCAGCCCTTCGACCCAGTCCGGAAGGTCCGCGTCGGTCACCCGCAGCACACGCGCTTCGGGGTCCGGCTCGAGACCGAGCTCGGCGCGCAACAGCAAGAGCAGCGTTCCCGCCGCCCACGCCTGCGGCCGGGCGGAGCTGGGGACGTCCCGCGGCGGTTCCGGATCGTGGCGGGCGAAGCCCGCGAAGTGCTCCGGCAGGCGGTACTCGAAGAACGGGGCCGCATCGAGAAGCGCGCGCACGATCCGGCTCGCCTCCTCACGCCTTCCGGCGTGTGCGAGGCCGAGCGTGATCAGCGAGTTGTCGTGGGGCCAGATCGTCCCGTTGTGGTACTCGACCGGGTCGAACCCCGCCTCGTCGCCGGCCAAGGTCCGAACCCCCCATCCCGACCACAGCGAGCCAGACGTCAAGCGCGCCGCTACCTGCGCGATGCGCTCGTCGGCGACGATCCCGCTCCACAACAGATGGCCCATGTTCGAGGCGAGGGCATCGACCGGCCTCTTGTCGCGATCGAGCCCGAGCGCGTACCAGCCGTGCTCCTCGAGCCAGAACGTCGAGTTGAACCGCTCATGCAGCACCGCCGCCTCGCGCTCGAGGCGTGCGGCCGTCGCCTCGTCACCCCACACGCGGCGCGCCAGCTCGGCGGTGCGCACCTTCGCGTCGTAGACATAGCCCTGCACCTCGACCGGCGCGATCGGCGCCTCGGCGAGCGAACCGTCATGGAAGACCATCGAGTTCCACGAGTCCTTCCAGTTCTGGTTGTCGATGCCGTGCGAGCCGCGCCGCAGGTACTCCACGAAGCCGTCGCCGTCACGGTCGCCGTACGAATCGATCCAGACGAGCGCCCGGCGAGCGGCCTGCTCGAGCTCGTTGACGATCGCGTCGTCGCCGCTCCAACGCCAAAGCTCGGAGAGGAGGACGAGGAACAGCGGCGTCGCATCGACCGTGCCGTAGTAGCGGTCGGTCCAGACGAGCGCGGTCTTGCCCCGGCGAAGCTCGTGCACGATCTTGCCGGGTTCCGCATCGCGCTCCGGGTCGTCGACCTCGGACTGCGCGTCCGCCAGCGCGCGCAGCGCCGCGGCTGCCGGCCCGGGCCCGAGTAGGAGCTCCTGGAACGACACGATCAGCGTGTCGCGCCCGAAGAGCGTCATGAACCATGGCAACCCGGCCGCCGGGACCGTCTCGCTGCCCGCCCAGCGCAGCCGGAGTGCGGCGAGGTCGGCCAGCGAGTGCGTCCACGTCCGCTCGAGCGCCGCTTCGTTGGGCGCGCGCAGGCGCGGCGCCGAGCGCCACCAGTCCGCCAGAGACGCGTCGCGCTCGCGCCGATCCTCGCGCAGGCGCTCTCCGAATGCAGCGGCGCCCAGCTCCGGGGTGCCGTTCAGGAGCCACTGCACGGCGACGATGAGCTGCCACTGCTCGCCGGGCGCCAGCCGCAGGCGGCACGTCGCGGCGCTCCCATCCGCCTCGTCGGGTGCGGGAGCAAGATGGACGAGCGTCCGGGCGGGAAAACCGTCGTCGGCGAACTCGACGGTGCCCGCTTCCCGCCAGTGCTCCGGGCGCGAAGGCGCGACCTCTGA
>DASXDB010000321.1:0-4967 GCA_036490895.1 Gaiellaceae bacterium | reverse complement strand
AGCGCTCGACCTTCACGGGGGTCACCATCTCGAGCGGGTCGCCGTAGCCGTAACCCGCCTTCGACTTCACCTCGACGAAGACGAGCATGCGCCCGCGGCGGACGACGAGGTCGAGCTCGAAGCCGGCCGCCCAGCAGTTCGCCGCGAGGACGCGGTAGCACCGACGGCGGTACCACCACGCGGCCCGGCGCTCAGACGGATGCCGCGGCGAGCTCTTCTTCGCTGAGGTACGCACGTGCCCGCCACGAGCGGCGATGGATCTCGCAGGGACCGCGCTCGCGCACGATGGCCGTGTGCCCCGGCGTGATGTACCCGACGTGGGATGCGAACCCATACCCGGGGTACAGCGCGTCGGCGGTGCGCATGTACCGGTCGCGCGTCACCTTGGCGACGATCGACGCGGCGGCGATCGCAGCGCTCTTGCAGTCGCCGTCGACGACGGCGCGATGCGGCGGCGCCGCGGGCCCGAGCTTGAACCCGTCGACGAGCGACACGTCGGCGGGCTGGCACGCCCACAGCGCCTCGCGGAGACCACGCAGGTTGCACTTGTGGAGCCCGTCGCGGTCGATCACGGCGGCGGGGAACACCCGCACCGAGATCCGCTCGGCACACGCGACTACGGCGCGGTAGAGCTCGTCCCGCGTGTCGGAATCGACCTGCTTCGAGTCGTTGAGCAGCGCAAGCGGCCGCACCCTGTGGTCGCGCAGGCACTCGTAGTCGAGCAGCACGCCTGCGACGACGAGCGGCCCGGCGAGCGGACCGCGGCCCGCTTCGTCCGCTCCGGCGACGTACCGGCCGCCGGTCGACCGGTCGAACCGGAGCAGCTTCTGGCCCGTACGCTTCTTCGCCTGAGGCATGACGCGAGCGTAGCCCGAGCGGCGGCCGATGACTGTGCCGAAAGTGTGGAAAGAGCGCGCGGGCTCTGTAACTCTAGTTCTGCCGCAGCTCGCGGACGCGAGCCTTCTTGCCGACCTTGCCGCGCAGGTAGTACAGCTTGGCGCGGTTCACGTCGCCGATCGCGCCGACCTCGATCTTGTCGATCTTCGGCGAGTGCAGCGGAAACGTCCGTTCGACACCGACGCCGAACGAGTTCTTCCGCACGGTGAACGTCTCACGCGCGCCGGCGCCCTGCCGCTTGATCACGATCCCCTCGAAGACCTGGATCCGCGAGCGTGTGCCCTCGATCACGCGGAAATGAACGCGAACGGTGTCGCCCGCCTTGAACCGCGGGACCTCGCGCAGCTGACGGCGCTCGATGTCCTGGATGATCGTGCTCATGTCGAAAAGGGGGCCGGAGGCCGGGCGGAATGGTAGCGAAAGCCGTGCCCTACTGGATCGAGATCCGGTTCGGCGGCCAGTAGGTCGCGAACACCTTCCCGATCAGGTTCTTCCTCGGCACGGTTCCCCAGCTGCGGGAGTCGCAGGAGGACTGACGGTTGTCGCCCATCATGAAGTAGTGACCCTGGGGGATCACCTCGGGCGCGATTGTCCGACCGTCAGCGATATGCACATTCGGAGGGATATACGGCTCATTCAACCGCCTGCCGTCGATGTAGACGTAGCCCTCGCGCTCCTCCCAGGTGTCGCCGGGGAGGCCGATCAGGCGCTTGACGAAGGTGCCGCCGGCGCCGCAGCGGAGCGCGGCCAACTTCGGCGTCTTGAAGACGATGATGTCCCCGCGCCGCGGGCTCCAGAGGCGGTAGCAGAACCGGCACGCGAGGACCCGGTCGGAGTAGCTCGCCTCGCAGCCGGGGTCGGGCCGGGCGCAGTGCAGGGTCGGCTCCATCGAGCTCGAGGGGATGCGGTACGGGTTGACGACCCACGCCTTGATCGCGAGCACGATCACGATCGCGCCGACGATCGTCACGAGCCAGTCGATCGTGACGCGCCAGCCGTGAGGCAAACCTTCGGTCAAGTAGTCGATCGGGTTCCTCAGCGGACCTGCTCCCTTCGCCAGCTGTCGATCTTCGCGTGGTCACCCGAGAGCAGCACGCCGGGCACGCGCCATCCGCGGAACTCCGCGGGACGTGTGTAGTGAGGGTACTCCAGCCCGCCGCCGAGCTCCACGGAGAACGACTCGAGCTCGCCCGACCCCACCGCTAGCGCGCCCGGCAGACGCCGGGCGATCGCGTCGAGGACGATCATCGCCGGTAGGTCGCCGTTCGAGAGGACATACGGGCCGACGGAGATCGCATCGGAGGCGAGGTGCTCGACGATGCGATCGTCGAAGCCCTCGAACCGCGCCGACAGGAGCGTCAGCCGCTCCTCTCCCGCCAGCTCCTCGACGACGGCCTGGGTCAGCTGCCGGCCTTTCGGCGTCAACGCGACGACCCGGTGCTCGGGGACGCCGCCGTACACGGCGTCGAGCGCCGCCGCGACGACGTCGACGCGAAGCACCATGCCCGCGCCGCCGCCGTACGGCTCGTCGTCCACCTGCCGGGAGCTGAGCGGCGAGTGGTCACGGTAGGAGTGCAGACGCAGATCGAGCTCGCCGCCGAGGACGGTAGCGACGGGGCGCTGCTCCGTGAGCCAGGCGAAGGCGTGCGGGACGAGCGTGAAGACGTCGAGCTGCATCAGCCGGCAAAGCCCTCGGCCACCTCGATGCGGCCGCCGGAGACGTCGACGACGCGGATGCAGTCCTCGACGATCGGGAGGAGCACGCCCGAGTCGAGCTCGAGCACGTCGTTCGCGACACCGGGGATCACGGCCTCCACGGTTCCGAGCGAACGCCCGGTCTCCTCCACCACCTGCAACCCGACGAGCTCGAACGCGTAATACTCGTCCTCGCCGGTGGCGGGCAGGTCGGCCCGCTCCACCTCGATCACGGCCCCGCGCTCGACCGGAGGCTCGACCTTGATCACCGGCCGGCCCGACGAGGTGCGGTGCGCCACGACCTCGACCGGCGTGCCGCCGGCCAGGAAGCGCGCGCCGGTCTTCCACCAGCGCTCGTCCTGCGACGGCTGCTCCACGAAGAACGCCCCGTCGATCCCGTGCGGGCGGCCGACCTTGCCGATCTCGACTCTCACGTCCGACGGCTCTCGAGCGAGGCGATCGCGTCGTCGCGGTCGACGGCGACGAGGAGGTTCTCTTCGATGTACTCCGGAGCGTGCGGCCAGCCACTCTCCCGCATCTCGGCGACCGCCCGCTCGACGTCGAACCGCGTCCGGCGAAAGACCGGCTGGCCATAGTCGAGCATCGTCCAGTAGGCAGCGACGTCGGACTCGTACGCCATGCCGACGGAGCCGGCGTTGACGACGCGCAGGTCGTCGACCGTCCGGTCGAACTGATGATGCGTGTGGCCGATCACGACCGTGCCGCGGGTGTCGCCGAAGTTCCCGAGCACCGCGTCGTCGGGAGTGATCGCGGTCGTGATCGGCGTGTTGTCGTACGGCGTCGCGTGGCAGTAGAGAACGTCGTCGACGACGGCCGCGAGCGGCAGCGACTGAAGCCAGTCGAGATCGCCCGCGGCAAGCTCCCCGCGCTCCCATTCCTCGGCGAGGTCCTCGCAGTTGCCGCGCAGCACGATCGCGTCGAGCGCGCGGATCATCGCGACCGTCTCGCGCGGATATGGGCCGTACAGGTAGTCACCGCCGAAGACGATCCTGTCCGGCCGCTCCTCCTCGACGGCCGCGAGAACGGCCTCGAGCGCCCACGGCATCCCGTGGACGTCGTACAACGCTGCGACCTTCATTCCGGGTCGGGATCGGCGATCTCGACCAGCACGCGACGCCCGTCGCGCATCGAGCTCGCACGCACGAGCGTTCGCAGCGCCCGCGCGATGCGCCCCTGGCGGCCGATCACCTTGCCGACGTCGTCCGGCGCGACGTGCAGGACGAGAACGAGCGCGTCGTCGCGCTCCTCCTCCTCGACACGAACCGCCGCCGGATCGTCGACGAGCTCGCGTGCGAGGTACGCGAGCAGATCGGACACGTTATTTCTCGATGCCCGAGATCTTGATCAGCTTTGCGACCGCCTCGGTCGGCTGCGCGCCCTTCGAGAGCCAGTCCTTGACCTTCGCCTCGTCGAGGTCGATGGTCGACGGGTCGGTCTGCGGGTTGTACCGCCCGACGATGTCGAGGAACTTGCCGTCGCGGGGAGCCCGCGAGTCGGCCGCGATCACGCGGTAGATCGGATTCTTCTTCGAGCCCACGCGGGTGAGCCTCAGCTTGACTGCCATTCGCTTCCTTTCACGGTTTTCATCAACGCTTCGCCCGTTTCTTCTTGCGCTTGACGCCGCTCTTCCGTCCGGCGGACAGCGACGGCGTCGGCGCCTGCTGGGTCGGCGGGCCCGGCATCTTCCCCCGCCCCATCTGCTTCATCATCTTCTCCATCTGCTTCCGGGCCTCGAGCAGCTGGTTCACCTGCTCGACCGTCGTCCCGGATCCTCTGGCGATCCGGAGCCGCCGCTTGCCGTCGATCACGATAGGCGAACGCCGTTCCTGCGGCGTCATCGAGAGCACGATCGCCTCGACCCGCCCGAGCTGGCTGTCGTCCACCTCGACGTCGCCGAACTGCTCCTTCATGCCCGGGATCATCTTCAGGATCCCCTGAAGCGGCCCCATCCGGCGCAGCATCTTGTATGCCTTCAGGAAGTCGTCGAACGTGAACTGGCCGGCAGCCATGCGCTTCTCGATGTCGGCCTGCTCGTCCGCCTCGACCGCTGCCTCCGCACGCTCGATCAGGGTCAGCACGTCTCCCATCCCGAGGATCCGCGAAGCCATGCGGTCCGGATGGAAGACCTCGAGCGCGTCGACCTTCTCGCCCGTCGAGGCGAACTTGATCGGCTTCCCGGTGATCGCCTTCACCGAGAGGGCCGCCCCGCCGCGGGCGTCGCCGTCGAGCTTCGTGAGAACGACCCCGTCGAACGCGATCCGTTCGTGGAACGCCTCCGCGACGTTGACCGCTTCCTGACCGGTCATCGCGTCGAGGACGAGGAGCACGTTCGTCGGCTTCGCCTCGTCGCGAAC
>DASXDB010000320.1:0-2610 GCA_036490895.1 Gaiellaceae bacterium | reverse complement strand
GGCAGCGTCCCGGCCTGCTTGAGAATCTCGACCACCGGCCAGTACGTGATCCCGTCGCCGTAGGAGAGGCAGCGACCGCGCAGGATGCGCGCGTCCGCCCCGGCCAGGAACTCCGCGGCGAGCCGCGACTTGCCGACGCCTGCCGACCCGAGCACGGTGAGGAGCTGACAGGAGCGGTCGCGCAACGCCCGCGCGAACGCGTCGCCGACCTGTTGCAGCTCCTGCTCCCGTCCGATCATCGACGTCGAGAAGCGGCGCTCCGGCATGCCCTTCGCCTGAAGCAGCCGATAGGCCGGCACCGGCTCCGACTTTCCTTTCAGCGTCAGCGGCTCGACCGGTTCGACGTCGACGGCGGATGAGACGAGCGCCAGCGTTCGCGAGCCGATCAGCACCTGCCCCGGCGCGGCCGCCTGCTCGAGCCGCGCCGCCACGTTGACCGCGTCGCCCGTCGCAAGCCGCTCTTCGGTGCCCGTCACGACCTCGCCGGTGTTGACGCCGATCCGGCCGTTGAGCCCGAGCGCCGGGAACGCCTCACGCATCTCGACCGCGGCGCGGCAGGCGCGGAGGGCGTCGTCCTCGTGCGCGACCGGCGCACCGAAGAGCGCCATCACCGCATCGCCGATGAACTTCTCGACTACGCCTCCGTGCGACTCGACGATCGCCTTCATGCGCTCGAAGTAGCTCGCGAGGAGCGTCCGCAGCGCCTCGGGATCGGTCGACTCACCGAGAGCCGTCGACCCGGTGATGTCGCAGAAGAGCACGGTGACCGTCTTGCGCACCTCGCGCGCGGCCGGCGCGTCGAGTGTTGCGCCGCAATTCGCGCAGCGGGGGAACCCTTCGGGTGTCTCGCGGCCGCACCTCGCGCAGATCAGCACAGGGCGACGCTAGGCGTTCAGCCGAGCGGCAGCAAGGCGCCTTCGTGCTCGAGCAGGAAGCGCTTCATCGGCAGGCCTCCGCCGAAGCCCGTGAGCGAGCCGTCCGCGCCGATCACGCGATGACACGGAAGCACGAGCGGCAGCGGGTTCTGGCCGTTCGCGGCACCGACGGCTCGCGCCTTCTCGGGGCCGTACCCGAGCCGCCGTGCCTGCTCGCCGTAGCTGACCGTCCGGCCGTACGGGATGGTGGCGAGCGCGAGCCAGCAGCGGCGCTGGAACTCGCTGCCGTCGAGGTCGAGCGGCAGGTCGAACGCCGTCAGCTCGCCTGCGAAGTACGACGCGAGCTGCTCTGCAGCGTCGGCGAGGATCGGCGACGAGCCCTCGACCGGGAACCGGTTCGCGTGGAACCGCACCCCCGCGAGCCCGTCATGGGTGGCGACGAGGCCGAGAGGGCCGATGGGGCTGTC
Organism: Gaiellaceae bacterium; assembly: GCA_036490895.1. Taxonomy (GTDB): domain Bacteria; phylum Actinomycetota; class Thermoleophilia; order Gaiellales; family Gaiellaceae; genus PALSA-600. Next base: position 1,268 of record DASXDB010000320.1, on the reverse strand, counting down.
GACGACGGTGCTTGCCATCTCCTCCATTACAACGTGCGGAGACGACGTGGCGTGAGATTGAATGGAGCCGATGCGGAAGATCCAGGCCCAAGGCGTCCACCACATCACGCTCGTCGGGGCGAAGAGGCAGACGTCGATCGACTTCTGGGAGGGCGTGCTCGGGATGCCGTTCGTCTTCGAGCAGCCGAACCTCGACAACGAGGCCGAGAGCCACCTGTACTTCGACCCCGGCGACGGTCGCCTGATCACCGTGTTCACCCACGAAGGACGCGAGCGCGGCGCCCAGGTCGACGAGAAGCGCGCGGGCCGTGTCCATCACCTCGCGTTTGCCGTGTCCAAGGCGACCTTCGATCAGGTCGTCGAGCGACTCGACGAGCGCGGGATCAAGCACAGCGGGGTCAAGGACCGCGGTTTCATGGATTCGATCTACTTCGACGACCCGCTCGGCTTGCTGATCGAGCTCGCGGCCTACCGCTTCGAGCCGCCGCGCGGCCACTCGCACACCGACGTGCTGTTGGAGGCGCACAAGCTCCGCGTCCAGCGCGGCGATCACAACATCGCGCAGGAGCACCTCGCCGACGCGATCGAGCTGCTCGTCACGCGTTCGCGGGAGTCGCTCTCCGCCGAGCGCTCGCCGAAGAACCCGTACTAGGTCGGTCCCGTCAGTGCACTTGTGCGGCTGCGCCCTCGCGGGCGACGGCGATCGGCAGCACCGTCGCGGTCGTTCCGAGCTCGGTTGCGAGGTGCGTCGCGAGCCGGTCGCTGTCGGCGGAGTCGGCCCACGCGATCACCGTCGGGCCGGAGCCGGAGAGCGTCACGCCGAGCGCGTCGGGCACAAGGCGCTTCACTCGGTCGAGCAGCGGTGCGCCGCCCGCGCGGAACGGCTCGTGCAGGCGGTCCCGGAACGCGTGCCGGAGCAACGCCGCGTCGCCCGCGGCGATCGCCGCCCCGAGCAGCATCGCGGCGCCCGCGCTTGTTGCAGCCTCGGCGTGCGCCAGCGTCTCCGGCAGCGCTGTCCGCGATGCCGCCGTCGACGTTCGCTGCGAGGGAATGACCGCGATTGCGACGGCCGGCATGTCGTCCGCGATGCGCCGAACCCGCGGCGAACCCTCGCGCCAGGCGATGCAGACGCCGCCGCTGAGGACGGCGGCGAGGTTGTCGATGTGCGACTCGAGGCGCGCGCCGAGCGTGAGCAGCTCCTCGGCGCCGAGCACATGTCCTCCTGCCGTGGCTCCGGCCACGAGGCCCAGGCCGATTGCAGCCGCGCT
>DASXDB010000319.1:0-3726 GCA_036490895.1 Gaiellaceae bacterium | reverse complement strand
GAACGCGGCGATCACCGCAGCGTTCGCGATCCTCTTCGCCGTCACCGGCACGCTGCTGTGGCTCGGCGAGCGCGACACGCGGTTTCGCTTCGCGCAGACGATCCTGATCCACGACTGGCTCACACAGATCTCGCTGGTCCTGTTCGTCGGCCATCTCTATCTGGCGGTGATCCACCCGAGCACTCGGCACGCCTTGAACGGGATGACGCGCGGCTGGGTCGACGCCGACTGGGCCGAGCGCCACCATCAGAAGTGGACGCGCGATGCGCCGCAATGACGCCGACGGCTGCACATGAGGTCGCCAAGCGCGCCGATCCGGCTCTGGCGGCTCACCCGGGCAGGTCACACACAGCTCGACGGCGCGGGAACGTTGAAGCACGGCGGCCGCTACTCGCCGCCGGGCGTGCCGGTCGTGAACTTCGCCTCCGAAGCCGGCCTGGCAGTGCTCGTCGCTCTGCGCTACGTCCGGGGTGATGCCGCCGATACACCCGACGACCACGTGCTCGGGTGGACGGAGATCGGCGCGATCCCAGAGCGCGCGCCGGACGCCGCGAACGACGCCGCGACGCGCGACTGGGTGACGCGGTGGCTCGGTGAGGAGCGCACCTTGCTCGCTGCGGTCCGGTCACGCGTCCTGCCGGAGGCCGACGTCGTCCTCATGAACCCGCGTCACCGCGACGCCGCCGCCGTCCCACCGCTCGTCACGCGGCCGTTCAGCTTTGCCGAGTGCCTTCATGCGCCGCCGATGCTGGAGCGGTACGCCGGCGAGTAGGCGCGGGACGTCGGGCGCGCGCGCGGCGCCGCAGCAAGAAATTGCGTGAATTTGCCGTAGGCTTGCAGGATGCCGGGCAAGCTCTCGGACATCGCGCGCCAGGCTCGCGTCAGCGAGGCGACGGTCAGCCGGGTGCTGAACGGGAAGCCGGGCGTCTCCGATGCGACGCGCGCCGCCGTCCTCACCGCGCTCGACGTCATCGGCTACGAACGCCCCACGAGCCTTCGGGCGCGCAAGGCGCGGATGGTCGGCCTCGTCGTCCCGGAGCTCGGCAACCCGATCTTCCCCGCCGTCGCAGAGGTCGTCGCGGGTGCGCTGGCGCAGCGCGGGTTCAACGCGGTGCTGTGCACCCGCACCGGCAGCATGTCGGAGGCGGAATACGTGGAGATGCTCCTCGAGCGGCAGGTCTCCGGAATGATCTTCGCCGGCGGCCAATACGCGGAGGCGGATGCGCCGCACAGCCACTACACACGGCTCAGGCAGCTCCGTCTTCCCGTCGTCCTCGTCAACGCCGCGGCCGACCACCTGGACTTTCCCCGCGTGTCGACCGACGACGCGGTGGCGATGGACCAGTCGTACGCGCACCTCCTGAACCTCGGTCACGAGCGGATCGGGCTGATCCTCGGCCCGTCGGATCACATGCCTTCGCTCCGCAAGCTGCACGCCTTCGAGCAGGCGCGCGTGCGCGTCGCCGGCGCCCCCGTGCCGAACGAGCTCGTCGAGCGCACGCGGTTCTCGATCGAGGGTGGCCACGCCGCCGGCACGAAGCTGATCGCTCGCGGTGTCACCGCGATCATCTGTGCGTCCGACCCGCTTGCGCTGGGCGCGATCCGCGCCGCGCGGCGCGCAGGGCTCGGCGTCCCGGACGCGCTCTCCGTGGTCGGCTACGACGACTCTCCATTCATGGCGTGCACCGATCCGCCGCTGACCACCGTCCGGCAGCCGATCGAGGCGATCGGCCGCGCCGCCGTGGAGCTCCTCGTGGGGCAGATCGAGGGGTCCGCCGTCGCGCCCGAGGAGCTGTTCTTCGAGCCCGAGATCGTGGCGCGCGGCTCGACGGCGAACGCGCCCGCCCGCGCGTTTGCGCAAGTCTGACGCAAATCGTCAGAAATTTCCAATCTGTTGTCGAGTTCTTGCAATACGGTGACGGATCTGCGACCGTCGTCGCGTGGCACAGGTCGAGTCGACGCTCGTCCTCCCGGTGGAGCCGAGCCCGTTTCCCCGCGGCGGTTGGTGGCGCGACGCCATCGTCTACCAGGTCTACGTCCGGAGCTTCAGCGACGCGAACGGCGATGGGATCGGCGACCTCGCGGGGGTGCGCGCCCGACTTCCCTACCTGCGCGATCTCGGCGTGGACGCCCTGTGGTTCAACCCGTGGTACCCGTCCCCGCAGGCGGACGCCGGGTACGACATCGCGGACTACCGCGCGATCGATCCGGACCTCGGCACGCTGGCCGAAGCCGAGCTGCTGATCCGCGAGGCGCGCGTCGTCGGCATCCGCACGATCGTCGACATCGTCCCGAATCACGTCTCGAGCCGGCATCCCTGGTTTCGCGACGCGGTGTCAGCCGGCCCTGCGTCACCCGAGCGGGCGCGGTTCTGGTTCCGGCCCGGTCGAGGCACCTATGGCGAACGGCCGCCGAACGACTGGCAGTCGATCTTCGGCGGCCCCGCCTGGACGCGCGTCGAGGACGGTGAGTGGTACCTGCACCTCTTCGCACCCGAGCAGCCTGATCTCAACTGGGAGCACGCGGACGTGTGGGCCGAGCACGAGGCGATCCTCCGCTTCTGGTTCGACCGCGGAGTCGCCGGCGTCCGGGTCGACTCGGCCGCCCTGCTCGTCAAGGACCCGAACCTCGGCGAGGTTCGCGACGGCGATCCGCACCCGTTCATGGATCGCGACGAGATCCATGATGTGTACCGGCGTTGGCGCGAGGTCGCGGACGGCTACGACGAGCCGCGCGTGCTCGTCGGCGAGGTGTGGCTGCCGGATGCAGAGCGGCTCGCGCGGTACCTCCGCCCGGACGAGCTCCACACGGCGTTCAACTTCGACTTTCTCGCGTGCCCGTGGAGCAGTCAGGCGCTGCGCGCGTCGATCGATGCGTCTCTCGCATCGCACGCGCCGGTCGATGCGACCCCCACCTGGGTTCTCTCCAACCACGACGTCACGCGTCCTGTCACACGCTACGGGCGCGAGGACACGTCGTTCTCGTTCGAGACGAAGCGCGCCAACACGCCGACCGACCTCGAGTGCGGGACGAGGCGGGCTCGTGCAGCGGCGTTGCTCGCGATGGCGCTGCCCGGCTCGCTCTACGTCTACCAGGGCGAGGAGCTCGGCCTGCCCGAGGTCGAGGACATCCCCTCGCATCTCCGCCGCGACCCGATGCACGCGCGGTCGGGCGGCGTCGACCCCGGCCGCGACGGTTGCCGCGTGCCGCTCCCGTGGTCCGGCAACGAGCCTCCCTACGGCTTCAGCACGGACGGCGTCGTCGGCTGGCTCGAACAGCCGGGCGGCTGGGAGTCGCTCACCGTCGCCGCGCAGGAAGCGGACGGCGAATCGATGCTCAACCTGTACCGCAAGGGCCTCGAGCTGCGGCGAGGCGAGCCGTGGGACGCGGCCGCACCGTTTGCCTGGGTCGATCTTGCCGGCGACGTCCTCGCATTCTCGCGCGGGCGCGAATTCATCTGCGTGACCAACTTCGGTGCCGACCCGGTTCCCCTCCCGGCCGGCACCGAGCTTCTGCTTGCGAGTAGCAAACTTCAAGGAGGTGCAGTCGCAAGAGACACGACCGTCTGGCTCCGCCAGGCCGAGACCAGTTCAACCGACGGAGTAGGAAAGGAAGGACGATGAAGTCCAAGCGTTTGGCCGTGGCCGTCACGGTTGCCGGCCTGCTGGCGGTCTGTCTCACCGCCGCTGCCGTCGGCTCGTCGACGAAGACCGTGAGCATCAGCGT
>DASXDB010000318.1:0-2958 GCA_036490895.1 Gaiellaceae bacterium | reverse complement strand
CAGCCGTGCACGCTCGAGGAAGTCGGCAAGGCGTTCGGCGTCACGCGCGAGCGCATCCGGCAGATCGAGAACAACACGCTGAAGAAGCTCGAGGGCCTGCCCGAGGCGCAGGCTCTGCGCGACTGCGTCTAAGAGCGCCTCTTAGGTCAGACCGCGACGTGTCGGCTCTCGCGCAGCGCCGCGTGCGCACGCGCGACGAGACCGTGGTAACGGTCCGGCTCGGCGAGCAGGTCGAGGACCTCGGCCTCCGCGAGCGGCTGGCTGAACAGGAAGCCTTGCCCGAGCGCGCAGCCGAGCTGCAATAGCCGTTGCAGCTGCGGTACCTGCTCGACGCCTTCGGAGACCGTGACGAGGTTGAGCGACTCCGCGAGCCGCAGGATCGCGTCCACGAACAACTCGTCTCCTTCTTCGCCGACGAGGCGTGTCACGAACGGCTTCGGGATCTTCAGCAGCTCGACCGGGAACTCGCTCAGCCGGCTCAATGAGGAGTAGCCGGTGCCGAAATCGTCGATCGAGAGGTGCGCGCCGAGCTCACGAAGCTTGTGCATCGACGCGAGCGCTGTCTGCTCGTTGCGCAGCAGGCTCGACTCGGTGATCTCGATCGTCAGTTGATCCGCAGCCACCCCGGACTCGGCGAGCGCGCCCGCCAGGAACGGGATCAGGCGGTCGTGGGCAAGCTCGAGGGGGCCGAAGTTCAGCCAGAGCCCGACCGTGGCACCGTCGCTACCGACAGCGGGCCAGCCGGCGGCGAAAGCGAGCGCCTGCTCCGCCACGTCCATCCCGATGTCGACAATCAGGCCGCTCGACTCGGCGGCGCCCATGAACTCGGACGGCAGCAACAAGCCACGTTCGGGGTGGCGCCAGCGGACGAGTGCCTCGAACGCGTGGATGTCGCCGTTCTTCAGCGACACGATCGGTTGATACCGCACGTCGATCTCACCACGCTCGACGGCGAGCCGGAGGTCGCCGCCAGGTCCGCGCTGGTTCCGCGCGTGCGGACGCCGCTCGCCCTCCTTCGAGGTGTACATCGCGAGGTCGGCGTTCCGGATCAGGTCTTCCGCGGTCTCCGCGTCCGGGCCCGAGATGGAGACGCCGATGCTCGCGCGGACGCTCGTCTCACAGGTGCTGAGCGCGAACGGCGTGATTAGCGCCGCCATCAGGCGCTGCGTGGCGTGCTCCGCGGCCTCTTCGTCGGCGTGATCGACGAGCACCGCGAACTCATCGCCGCCGAGCCGCGCCGGCAGGTCACCCGCACGGACGACGCCTCTGATCCGCGCGCCGACCTGCGCGAGCAGCTCGTCCCCCACGTGGTGGCCCCACGTGTCGTTCACGGACTTGAACCCGTCGAGGTCGACGTAGAGAACGGCGATCCGGGTTCCCGGCTCGCGCTCGTTGAGGCGCTCCGCGAGGCTCTCGACGAAGTGGAACCGGTTCGGGAGGCCGGTGAGCGTGTCGTGGTACGCCTGGTGCTTCAGCTCCTCCTTCAGCTCCGTCACCTTCGCCAGCGAATGCTCCAGCCGGCCGTTTTCGAGCAGTACGCTCGCGTGGCCGGCGAACGTCTCGAACAGATCGAGGTCGTCGGGGCCGAACGTGGTGACGTCGCCGGCTCGGTCGCCGACGATGAGCAGCCCGAACGGCCCGTCGTCGCCGCGGAGGGCGCCGACGATCGCATCGCCGAGGTTGCGGGATGCGAGCACGCTGTCGAGTTGGTGGGGCTCGCGACGTCGGCCGAGCAGGGATGCGCGGCCGGCGCCGGCGACACGCAGCGCGAGCTCGTCACCCGGCGTGCGTCGCTCGTCCGTTTCCATCAGCAGATGGTTGTCGTCGGCGGAGACGCCTCGGAGCGGCGGGCCGTCCGCATGCAGCGACAGGAGCAGGATCTCGGCGTACTCGGCGCGCAGGAGCCGTCGAGCCGAGCCGAGCAGGCGGCCGATCGCCTGCCCGAAGTCGGGGGCAGTCTGCGTGGCGCGCATCGACTCGTAGAGGAACTCGACGTGCTCGCGCTGCTCGCGTTGCGCCATGTACGCGCGGAACGCGACGCCGCAGACGATCACCGGCGCCACGAGCAGCAGGCCGCTCGCCGGTTCCCGGTCGACGAGCACGACGCCGGCCAGCCCGAGAGACGTTGTCGCCGTTGCGCCGACGAGTGAGATGGCCAGCGTCTGCGGCAGCTGCGGCGCCGCGAGGCGCTTCTCGGCGACGGCGATGACCGCGGAGACGAGGAAGACGCCGAGCAGGTGCGCTGCAGCGGCCGCCAACAGCGTCACCGCCCAGACGTGTAGCCCTGCCTGGCCTTCCGGCGCGAGCGAGCGGAACACGTAGAGCCCGACGCCGGTGCAGAGAGGCAACTCTGCGAGGTTGAACGCGAGCTTCATCGCGCGTTGGCGCCGGTGGATCACCAGCGCAGCGGTCGCGCCGACGACGTTCGCGACCAGCAGGTTCGCGGGTGACGCGAAGAAGAGACCGAACGCGAGCCCGACCTCCGACAGCGAGAGCGTGTGCGCCTGCTTGCGGAAGTGCAGGTGGACCGCGAACGCCTCGGCGAGGTAGAACGCGGGGGCGATCTCCCACCAGGTCAATGACAGGCCGGGCAGGAAGCCGTTGTGCCCGAACGAGCGGAAGTCGACTGCCCATACCGCGACGTTCGCGATCGCGACTGCGGCGATGAACAGCCAGACGCGACGCGGCCCCTCGAAGAGCCGCCGCAGAGCGAGACCTTTCATCTGGGCTACCGCAGTCATATGTCGCAGGCGCGCAGTGCCGCGTGCTTGTCATTGCGGCAAAGTGCGTAGGCGGCGTCCCCCTAAAGGGCGTTTCGATGCTCTTCACTCGCTCCAGGGATCTTGTCGACGGCGTGACGAATCACCCTTCTTCGGGAGGCTCGGATCGTCCGCTCGTTTCACAGTGAGCCCGCATCGCGATGTCACGCGACGAGGGAGAGAGGGAGATGGGAAACTG
>DASXDB010000317.1:0-9534 GCA_036490895.1 Gaiellaceae bacterium | reverse complement strand
TCGAAGATCGAGCCCTGGCCGGCGAGGCGGTCTGCCTGGTACTGCTGGCCGAGCCGCACGGCGTCCTCGAGCACGTCCAGCGCCGCCTTCCGCGACCCGGGCAGCGCACCGCATTTCACGAGCGCCTCGAGCACGCGCTTGTTCGAGACCGACGGGTCGACGCGCTCCGCGAAGTCCCAGATCGACTCGAACGGCCCATCGGCGTCGCGCGCGGCGATGATCGAGCGGCACGCGCCCTCCCCCACGCCCTTCACGGCGTTGAGGCCGAAGCGGATCTTCCCGTCGACGACCGCGAAATCCGTCATCGACTCGTTCACGTCCGGCGGCAGCACCTCGATGCCGAGCTCGTTGCACGCGTTGACGTAGAACGGCACGCGGTCCTTGGTCGACATCACCGAGCTGATCAGCGCGGCCATGTACTCGCACGGATGGTTCTGGCGGAGCCACGCAGTCTGGTACGCGATCAGCGCGTAACACGCGGCATGCGCCTTGGGGAACGAGTAGTCGGCCGCCTTTTCGACGTCCTCCCAGAGCTGCTGCGCCGCCTGCGGCGTCACGTTGTGCTCGGCGGCTCCCTCGAGGAACTTGTCCTTGAGCGAGTCCATCAATGCGCGGATCTTCTTGCCGATCGCCTTGCGCAGGTCGTCGGCCTCGGTGATCGAGAAGCCCGCCATCTCGCGCGCGATGCGCATGTACTGCTCCTGGTACACGCAGATCCCGTAGGTGTCCCGGAGGATCGGCTCGAGCCGCTTGTCGACGTAGCTGACCTGCTCCTGGCCAGCCTTGCGCTTGCCGTAGTTCGGGATGTAGCCCATCGGCCCCGGGCGATACAGCGCGACGAGGGCGATCAGGTCCTCGAACACCGTCGGCCTCACCTGCCGGAGGGCCTCGCGCATGCCCGACGACTCGAACTGGAAGACGCCGACCGCGTCGCCTTTCGCGAGCATCGCGTACGTCTTGCGGTCGTCCATCGCAATCGTCGCGATGTCGAGGTTGCCGATCAGCGCGCACGCCTTGTCGATCACGTCGAGGTTGCGCAGCCCGAGGAAGTCCATCTTCAGGAGCCCGAGCGCCTCGATGTCCTTCATCGAGAACTGCGTGACGACTTCCTGGTCGCTGCCTTTCTGCTGCAGCGGCACGACGTTGATGAGCGGCTCGGCGCCGATCACGACGCCGGCGGCGTGAATCGAGTCGGCACGCGTCAGGCCTTCGAGCGGCTCGGCGAGCTCGAGGATCTCCTTCGCGACCGGATCGGTGGCGACGACCTTCCGCAGCTCGCCTGCGTCGGCAAGCATCTGCCCAGGCCCTTCGGGGATCAGCTTCGCGATCTTGTCGACGACGCCGTACGGCACCTCGAGCACGCGGCCCGCGTCGCGAACCGCCGCGCGCGCCGCCATCGTCGAGAAGGTGATGATCTGCGCCACGCGATCGGCGCCGTACTTCTCACGAACGTAGTTGATGACGCGCTCGCGGCCTTCCACCGCGAAGTCGATGTCGATGTCGGGCATCGACTTGCGGCCGGGATTCAGGAACCGCTCGAACATCAGGTCGTAGCGGATCGGATCGATGTCGGTGATCTGCAGCGAGTAAGCAACGAGCGAGCCGGCCGACGAGCCGCGGCCCGGGCCGACCGAGACGCCGTGCGTCTTCGCGAAGTGGATGAAGTCCCAGACGATCAAGAAGTAGTCCGTGAACCCCATCTCCTTGATCGTCTTCAGCTCGTACTGCAACCTCTCGGTGAGCTCGGTCGTCACCTTGTCGTACCGTTTTTGCAGGCCGTTTTCGCACAGCTCGACGAGGTAGTCGAACGAGTCCCTGCCCTGCGGCACATCGAAGCGCGGAAGCAGGATGCGGCCGAGCTCGATCTCGACGTTGCACCGCTCGGCGACCTCGAGCGTGCGCCGTAGCGCCTCCGAATGATCCGGGAAGTCGAGTGCCATCTCCTCCGGCGTCTTGAAGTAGAAGTGGTCGGTCTCGAAGCGCCAGTGGTCGGGGTTCTTCAGCGAGTCGCCCGACTGGATGCAGAGCAGCGCTTCGTGCGCCCGCGCGTCGGTGTCGCGGAGGTAGTGGACGTCACCGGTCGCGACCGTCGGCAGCCCCACCTTGCCGGCCAATGACGCGAGCTGCGGGAGGATGCGCGCCTGCACCTCGAGGTGCGCGTTCTGCAGCTCGACGTACACGTTGTCCTTGCCGAACGTCTGCGCGAGCCGGTCGAGCTCGGCCTCGGCGTCGCTCGGCCGGTTCTCTTCGAGCGCCTTGCACACACGACCGGAGAGGCAGCCGGAGAGCGCGATCAGCCCGTTCGAGTGGCGCTCGAGGAGCTCCCAATCGACGCGCGGCTTGTAGTAGTAGCCTTCGAGGTAGCCGAGGCTCGAGAGCTGGATCAGGTTCGCGTAGCCGGTGTTGTCGGCGGCGAGCAGCGTGAGGTGGGCGTTGCCCTTCGTGCTCGCCTTGCGGTCGTCGGCGACATAGACCTCGCAGCCGATGACCGGTTTGACGCCCGTGTCGCGGGTCGCCTTCCAGAGCTGGACGGCACCCGCCATCGAGCCGTGATCGGTGAGGCTGACGGACGGCATCTCGAGCTCCGCCGCGCGTGCGACCAGGTCGGAAATGCGGCATGCACCGTCGAGAATCGAGTACTCGGAGTGGACGTGGAGGTGAACGAAATCGGCCTGGGCCATCGCGGAGGGGTCAGTCTACGCCGGGGTCCTGACGCCCCAGTCCCGCCCGCACGGACTGCCGGAAAGAGCGGAGAACCCGCTCCAGGCCTTGTGCTGGATCGCTCAAGCTTCGCTCGAGAATGACCGATATCTGGGAGGTGCGGAAACCTCCCTTGGCCGCGTGTGCGGTCCTCCTCGGCCTGGCGTTCATCGCCGCTGCGCTCGGATCGCGCGTCGCCTACGCGACGCCGAAGGGCCCGTCGGTCGTACGCGTCGTCGAACGCGACTTCCACATCTCCCTCGTCCACGGCCGCGTCATGGCGGGCACGGTCGTCTTCCGCGTCACGAACCACGGCCCCGACGAGCACGAGTTCATCGTCATCCACGCGGAGCGCGGACTGCCGTTGCGCCCCGACGGGATCACGCTCGACGAGGATGCCCTCGCAAAGAGCATCGCGGGCTCGATCGAGCCGGCACGTGCGGGCGAGACGAACACGCTGCGTCTCTCGCTGAAGCCTGGGCGCTATGCAGTCGTCTGCAACATGTTCGGCCACTACATGGGCGGCATGCACGCCGTGCTGGTCGTCCAATGACGGGCCGCGCTCGCGAGTTTCGGCCGTTTGCGCCGCGCGCGCGCAGCACGATCATCGCTATCGTCGCGTCGTTCGCGCTCATCCTGGCGGCGAGTGCCGCCGTATCGATCTGGTCGACGTCCAAGTCGCGAAACCGCGCCGCAGTCGTCGAGATCGCCGGCCGCCAGCGCACGCTCGCCGAACGCTACGTCACGCAGCTTCTGCTCGTCCGCGGCGGAGAGCAGGCGAGCCCGCAGCGCACCGGGGTCCTGCTCACCCAGAGCGTCAACGCGCTCCTGAACGGCGGCACCGCTCCGGCGGTCGAGGGCGACGATGACGATGTCATGCTGGAGCGCGAGACGGATCCACGGATCCGCGCCGAGATCGTCGAGCAGCAGAAGCTGATTCGCGATCTCCTCGCAAACGGGAACGCGTTCCTCGCCCGCCGCACCGGGAAGCTGCCCGAGACCGCCGGCGAGCGCATCACCACCACCGACCAGCTGCAGCGCCTCCGCGTGCTCTCGGCGCTCACATCGAACGTCTCGCTGAGCGCTGCACGCGAGATCGCCGCCAGGACCGATCGCAACGTCAAGCAGACGATCACCCTGCAGGTCGCGCTCGGAGCCGTCGGCATTCTCGTCTCCGTCCTGCTCGCGTGGGCGCTCGTGGCGACGACGCGACGCCAGACCGCACATTTCCGAAGCCTCGTTTCCTCGTCGACCGACCTGGTCCTCGTGCTGGCCGGAGACAGCTGCCGGTATGCGAGCACCGCCGTCGAACGGCTGACCGGCCAACCGCAGTCGCAGCTCACAGGCAAGGGCATCCTCCGCGTCATCCACGAGGAAGACGTCGAGCGCTTCCAGGCCGCGCAGCGCTCGGGCGATGTCAGGGAACTCGTGTTCCGAATGCGCAACGCGGCGGGCGAGTGGCGACACCTGGAGGCGCACCTGACCGACCTGCGCGCCGACCGGCATGTGCGCGGCGTCGTCCTCAACTCGCGCGACATCACCGAACGCGTGCGGCTCGAACAGGAGCTGACACGGCAGGCGCAACGCGACAACTTCGGCTCGCAGCTCGTCGAGGCGCTCGAGATGGCGGACGAGGAAGCGGCCGCCTACGACGTCGTCCGCCGCGCGATGGTCGAGATCGGCGAGCACACGCCGATGGAGCTCCTGCTGTCCGACTCCAGCCGCGCGCACCTCGACCAGACGGCCGTGCATCCGCTCGCCGGCGCGCCTTCCTGCCCGGTCGAGTCGCCGTACTCGTGCGTTGCGGTCCGGCGCGGCCACGCGGTCGTCTTCGAGACGAGCGAGGCGTTGAACGCCTGCCCGAAGCTCCGCGACCGCGAGCACGGGCCGTGCTCGGCCGTGTGCGTCCCGATCAGCTTCATGGGCCGGTCGCTCGGCGTCCTCCACGCGACCGGGCCCGACCGCGTGGCGCCGAGCAAGGAGCAGGTCGCGCAGCTGACGACGCTCGCGACGCAGGCGGGCGCGCGGATCGGCACGGTGCGCGCATTCGAGAAGACTCAGCTGCAGGCGCAGACCGACGGCCTCACCGGACTGATCAACCGCCGCACGCTCGAGACGGAGCTGCGCGGCCTGCTCCGCGACAACAGACCGTTCGCTCTCGCCCTCGCCGACCTCGACCACTTCAAGCGACTGAACGACACGCATGGGCACGAAGAGGGCGACCGTTCTCTCCGGCTCTTCTCGCACGTGCTCCGGCAGGTACTCCGCGACGACGACCTCGTGGCCCGCTGGGGCGGCGAGGAGTTCCTGATCGCGCTGCCCGACGCGGACGCCCAGGCGGCCGTCGAGGTGATGGACCGGATTCGGGCGCATCTCGCGCGGACGCTCGACGGCGGCCAGGTTCGGTTCACCGCGAGCTTCGGAGTCAGCGACTCGACAGCCGCTGCCTCTCTGCAGGAGCTGATCCAGCTCGCCGACATCGGCCTGTACCTGTCGAAGGCAGCCGGCCGCGACCGCACCTCGGTCGGCGTCTGGACCGATGTTCGCGAGGCTCTCGGGGCCGGGAACGGCACGAGGCGCACACCGGCTTTCCACCGCTCCGCGGCCGAGGACGAGCCGAACGCTTCGTAGCTTCAAGGTCTTCGGCGGTCGTGCCGATGACCACGTCGAGGCTCTCCCCATGATTCCCCTCTGGCTCATCCTCAGCGTGACGCTCGTGCTGCTCGTGCTCTGGCTCGCGGTCGCAGCCTGGGTGATCGGCGCACGCCTCGCGCACGACCGGCTCGTCCGGGTCCGGCGGCGCGACGCCGGGCTGCTCGACCTCGGCGTCGACGCCGGGCGCTGGAGCCGTCGCCGACTACGGCGGACGGCGGGCGGCGAGCCCAGCTCGGGTGCAGCGAAGGCGGCGCACGAGCTGGTTCGGCGGAACGGGCCGCGCCTACGGCGGCTCGCGCAGCGCCGCAACCATCACGACCGCGCGCACGCGCTCCGTGTCCTTGCGCGCGGCGGGTCGCGCTTCGCATTCGACCTTCTCCGCAACGCCTACGCGAACGGCTCGTCGGACGTGCGCGCTGCCGTCGTCGCGATCGCGGCGGAGCAAGAGCGTCCCGAAGCCGACGACTTGCTGCTCGACATTCTCGTGACGGGCGCGCACCCGCGCTCTCGCACCGCCACCGAGCTCGCGCCGCGCGCGCGACGCCTCTTGTCGGAGCTCGTCACGCTGACGGGCGATCACGACCCGGAGGTGCGCTACTGGGCGCTCATGCTCCTCCGTCACGTCGCCGACGACGATCGCGCCAAGGCCGCGGCGGTCGCAGGCTCCGTCGACCCCTCGGGAATGGTCCGCGCCGCGGCGGCCCGCGTGCTCGGCGCGAGCCACGCACAAGACGTGCAGCACGTGGTGCGCGCCCTGATCGCCGACGACGTCTTCTTCGTCCGCTCGCACGCCGCACGCGCGGCGGGCGAGATCGGCGCCGAGTCGCTCGCGGGCGACATCGCGGAACTCCTTGCCGACACGAACTGGTGGGTGCGGGCGGCAGCGAAGGAGACGCTCTTCCTGCTCGGCGACCGCGGACTGCACGCCGCGACCGAGATGCTCGAGAACGAGGACGGCTTCGCCCGCGACAGCGCGCGCGAGGTCGTGTCCGCCTTCCGTCGCGAGTCGCGGCCGCTGGAGCTCGCCGGATGAGCGTCACCCGCGACGTTTTGCACTGGACGGTGATCGTGTGCCTCGCGTACGTGGTCACCGTGTACGGCGTGTACGGCGCGATGATCGCGTACTCGATGATCGAGGAGCGGCTCCGGCGCCGGCGCCGGGTGTTCGAGAGCCTCGACCGCATCCGCGCCTCGCCGCTGACGATCCCGGTCAGCATCATCGCACCGGTGTACAACGAGGCGCCGATCGTCGCCCAGTCGACCAGGTCGTTCGTCGAGGTCGACTACCCCGAATACGAGGTGATCGTCGTGAACGACGGCTCGACCGACGACACCCTCGCCGTGCTGCAGCGTGAGTTCGACCTCGAGCCGATCGAGCACTTCTATCGCCGTCGGTACGAGTCGGGCCCGATTCGCGGCCTCTATCGGAGCCGCACGCACCCGAAGCTGATCGTGATCGACAAGGTGAACGGCGGGAAAGCCGACTCGCTCAACTGCGGGCTCAACCTCGCCCGCTTCCGCTACGTCTGCGGCGTCGACGGCGACACGATCCTCTCGCGCTCGTGCCTGCTGAACGGAATGCGGCTCGCGCTCGCGGACCCGCAGCGGATCGTCGGCGTGACCGGCCACATCGCGATCAGCGGACGGCCCGAGGAGGCGCTGGCGGAGGACGGTGAGCCCGCGAAGCTCGACAGCCGGGCGTTCCTCGCGTTCCAGCACAGCGACTACCTGCGCTCGTTCTTCAACAATCGCCTCGGCTGGACGCGGCTCAACACGATGCTCTGCGCGGTCGGCGCCTTCCAGATCTGGCGCAGCGACGTGATCGAGGAGATCGGCGGCTTCTCCACCACGTTCACGTGCGAGGACATCGAGCTGACGTTCCGCGTACACGAGCATTTCCGCCGCGAGGGCAAGCCGTACGAGATCGTCTCGCTCGCCGACACGGTCGGCGTGACCGAGGGCCCCGACACGCTGCGCAAGCTGATCGCTCAGCGCGAGCGCTGGCAGCGCGTCATTCTCGAAACGGTCGTCGCGTACCGACGGATGATGTTCAGGCGGCGCTACGGCGCAGTCGGGTTCGTCGGCGTCCCGTTCTTCATCCTCTCCGAGGTGATCGCACCCGTCTTCGAGCTGCTCGCACTGGTGGCGCTCGCGGCAAGCGTCGCGCTGCGCGCGCTCGATCCCGAGCAGGCGCTGCTCACGCTCGCGGCGCTCGCGCTCATGAACGGCCTGATGACGTCGGCCGCCGTGCTGCTCGAGGACCGCACGTCGCGCGCGTACCCGATCGGCGACCTCGTCCGCCTGATCCTGCTCGGCCCGCTCGACCTCGTCGTCTACCGGCCGTTCATCGTCTGGGCGCGGATCAAGGGAACGTGGCGGTATCTGCGCGGCGACCAGGGCTGGCATAAGTTCGAACGGAACGCCCGCCCGGCGACCTAGCGCCGGCGAAACTCCTCGCCGGCGTCCCACACGTGCTCGAACGCGAGCTTCAGAAGCCCGGCGAAGCCGGGATGCTCGACGATCATGATCGTCAGGTCCGTCGAGCCTGCGATCGGGTCTTCCATCGTGAAGACCGCGATGCGCTCGTCGATCACGACGAGCTTGAGCGGAAGCTGGTCGACGACCCGCGCCTCCTCGCCGACGCCGATGAAGTGCCGCACGGCGTCGACGACCGCCGGGTCGTCGTAGACCGAGCGCTCGTAGACGCTTCGCGCGACGACGCCGCGAGAGAGAAGCTCGAGACCTTCCGTGTTCTCCCCGGGGTCGACCGCGTACGGAGGCTTCGTGAAGATGAGCAGCTCGCGCTGCGCGCCCGATTGGAGCTCGCCGAATCGCTTGGCGATCGCCCCCGGCTCGCGCAGCACCTCGATGTAGTTGAGCGGATCGGTCTCGGCCCGGCCGGCGTGGTACGCGGGTGCGAGCAGCGCGACGGCGCGTGCCGCCTCCTGCTCGAACTCCTCGAGCGCGCTCCGCTGGGCGTCGAGCAGCAGGGCGATCGCCTGGTTGGGATCGACGGCGGCGTAGTAGGCGGGGCGACCCGGCTCGACCGTGGCGAGGCCCCGGCCGACCAGGCCGTCGAGGACGTCGTAGATCCGCTGCCGCGGGAGGCCGGCGATCCGCGCCACCTCGGCCCCGGTCGCGCGCCCGCGCCGGGTCAGCGCGACGTATGCGCCGGCCTCGTAGCGGTTGAGGCCCAGGTTCAGAAGGGGTGTCGTCTCAGGCGATTGATTCACCAGTCAATTGTCACCACTGGAAGTGGTTTCGCAAACGCTACCGCTGAGCATAAGCCTGCCGTCCCTTTCGACAGGAGGTCCAGTTGACCCGCATCCTTCTTGCGCTCGCGGTCGCAGCCGCCCTCGCCGGCACGGTCGGCGCATCGGCAGGCTCCTCAGACACCGGCGCCGTCCTCACGTCCGCGAAGCATGTCTTCTGGGGTCAGTCAACCGCGGTCGACTCGGCGTCGAGCGACCTCTTCTGGCACGGCGGCAACGCCGGGCCGGGCGCGATCGGCGTCGAGCAGACGCCGGCGGTCTATCTCGTCTGGTGGGGCTCCGAGTGGGCGAGCGGCTTCCAGACCGCCGACACCGACGGGAAGCTCTACTCGTCGAAGACGCTGCAGAACTACCTGGCGTCGTTCTTCCAGAACCTCGGCGGAAGCCCGTGGGCGAACATCCAGACGCAGTACTGCAACGAGCTCCTCCCCGGCTCGACGTCGTGCGTCGGCGGCGCGGGGTTCGTCACCAACCCGAAGAAGCAGTTGAAGGGCGTCTGGGTCGACCCGACCCCCGTTCCTGACGACATCGTCACGCTCGGACTCGCCGAGAACCTGGTCGACGACCCGATCGCCGCCGAGGCGATCCGTGCGTCCGCGCACTTCGGATACGACCCGCGGGCGACGTACATCATCCTCACGCCCCCGCGGCCGGTCGCAACCGGCCAGCCCGTCTACTGCGGCTACCACTCGCAGACCTCGTCGATCGACGGCCTGGGCAACCCGTACCGCATCCAGTACGCGTTCATCCCCTGGCAGAACACGAGCTGGCCGGGCGTCGGCACGACCGGGTGCGGCATGCACTTCGTGAACGCCACGTCGAACTCGTTCGGCAACGGGATCTTCGACGGGTGGTCGATCGTCACCGGTCACGAGTACTCGGAGGCGGTCACCGACCCGGACAACAT
>DASXDB010000316.1:0-3673 GCA_036490895.1 Gaiellaceae bacterium | reverse complement strand
GCGGCCTGGGGCGGGTTGAGCACTGCGACGAACTGCTCGATCCCGAACATGCCGAGGTTCGAGATCGTGAACGTCCCGTCTTCGAGGTCCTGGGCCGTCAGCTTGTTGTCGCGCGCCCGGCCGACGACGTCGCCTCGGGCCTCCGCCACCTCGGCGAGCGACAGCCGCTCGACGCTGCGCAGGACCGGCACGACGAGCCCCTGCGGCGCGGCGACGGCGATCCCGACGTTCGCCGTGGGGAAGCGAAGCAACGCCTCCTCCCCGTACTGCACGTTGACGTCGCGGTGGCGCATCAGCGCCTGCGCGCACACCTTTGCCAGCAGGTCGGTGACCGTGATCCGGATGTCCGGATTGAGCTCGCGGGCGCGCGCGACGAGCGCGTTCGCGCGCGTCATGTCGGCCGTCACCGTCAGCTGGAAGACGGGCGCCTGCCAGGCCGCGGTGAGGCGGCGCGCGATCGTCTTGCGGATGTTCGTGAGCGGGATCGATTCCACGTCGCCGCTCGGTGCAGCGGCGGGCGCCGCCGGCGCCGGGCGTGCCTCGGCGCTCTCGACGTCCCTGGCGACGATGCGGCCTTCCGGTCCGGTTCCTTGCAGCGTCGCGATGTCGATGCCGCGCTCGCGGGCCAGCCGCCTCGCGAGCGGTGAAGCCTTCACGCGGCCGTTCGTCGTCGACGGAGCGGGCGGGGCTTCGGCAGGGGCGTCGGACACTTTGGTGTCTGACACCCTTTCGAGCCGCGGTGCGGGCTCGGGCTCCGACGGCGCGGCAACTTCCTCGCCGGGCTCACCGATGAACGCGATCGTCTGACCTACCGGCGCCTCGCCTTCGCGGAGCGCGATCTTCAGCAGCACGCCGGCAAAGTCCGACTCGACCTCCTGCGTCACCTTGTCGGTGTCGATCTCGTAGAGCGGCTCGCCCTTCTCGACGGCGTCGCCCTCGCTCTTCAGCCACTTGGTGACGACGCCCGACTCCATCCCTTGCCCGAGCCGGGGGAGCTTCACCTCAGACGCCATCAGGCGACCGTCCGGCGGATCGCGGCGAGCACGTCCTCCGCATGCGGCACGACGAACTGCTCCATCACGGGGGCGAAGGCGAGCGGCGTGAACTTCGCGCCGACGCGCTCGATCGGCGCGTCGAGATAGTCGAACGCCTGGTGCTGCAGCACGGCTGTGACCTCCGCCCCGAACCCCATCCGCGTCACCGCCTCGTGCGCAACAACGGCGCGGTTCGTCTTCTTCACCGACGCGACGAGCGTCTCTTCGTCGAGCGGCTGCAGCGTGCGCGGATCGACGATCTCCACCGAGATGCCCTCCGCCTCCGCCTGCTTCGCCGCGTCGAACGCACGATGCACGAGCGGGCCGATCGCGATCACCGTCACGTCGGTGCCCTCGCGCACGACGCGCGCCTTCCCGAACGGGATCGGCTCGAGCTCCTCCGGCACCTCGCCCTTGACCGGATAGAGGAGCCGGTGCTCGAAGAGGACGACGGGGTTGTCATCGTGGATCGACGTCCAGAGCAGCCCGCGGACGTCCTCGGGCGTCGACGGATACGCGACCTTGAGCCCCGGGATGTGGACGAGCCAGGCCTCGAGCTGCTGCGCATGCTGCGCGCCCGGCGACCAGCCGGCGCCGCCCTGCGTGCGGATCGTCAGCGGAACGGTCAGTTGGCCGCCCGACATGTACCGGTGCTTGGCCGCCTGGTTGACGATCTGCTCCAGCGAGAGCGTCAAGAAGTCCTCGTACATGATCTCGACGACGGGGCGCATCCCGGCCATCGCGGCGCCGATGCCGGCACCGACGATCGCCATCTCGGAGATCGGCGTGTTCCGCACGCGCTCGGGACCGAACTCGTCGAGCAGCCCCTGCGTGACGCCCATCGAGCCGCCCATCTCGGCGATGTCCTCGCCCATGATGAAGACCCTGTCGTCGGCCCGCATCGCCTTGGCCAGCCCGTCGCGAACCGCCTCGCGATAGGTGAGCTCAGGCATAGACGTTTTTCAGCGCGTCTTCCGGCTTCGGATCGGTTCCGTTCTTCGCGAACTCGAGCGCGTCGTCGACGACGCGATGCGCTTCCTCGTCGAAGGCCTCGAACTCCTCGTCGGAGAGCCCGAGCCGCTCGCGGAGCCGCGGGATCGGATCGTGGTATGCCGCGGCCTCACGGTCCTCCTTCGAGCGGTACACCTGCGGGTCGCCGATGTAGTGGCCGTGCATGCGGTACGTCGGAACGTCCATGAAGACCGGCCCCTCGCCGGAGCGCGCGTACTCGAGCGCTTCGCGCGCGGCGGCGTACACCGCCTCGACGTCCTGGCCGTCGGCCTTGATCGAGCGCATGTTGAACGCAAGCGCCCGCTTCGACATGTCGTCCCACACCGGCGAGTGCTGCCAGCCCGGCGTCGACTCGGCCCAGTGGTTGTTCTCGCAGACGAACACGGTCTTGGTCCGCCACAGCTGGGCGAGGTTGAGCGACTCGTGGAACGTGCCGATGTTGGTCGCGCCGTCGCCGAAGAACGCGACTGCGACGCGCGGCTCGTTGCGCATCTTGAACGCGAGCCCGGCGCCGGTGACCGCCGGCAGCCCGCCTCCGATCACGGCGTTCGCGCCGTAGTTTCCGCGCTCGATGTCGTAGAGGTGCATCGACCCGCCGTACCCGTGCGACACGCCCTCGACCTTCCCGTAGAGCTCCGCCATCACGCGACGCGGGTTCGACCCGCGGGCAAGCGTGTGGCCGTGGGCGCGGTGCGTCGAAGCGAAGATGTCGCCGTCCTCCATCGCGCGGCAGACGCCGACGGCGACCGCTTCCTGGCCGATCGCGACGTGCAGGAACCCGGGCAGCTCGCCGGCCCGAAACCGCTCTTCGACCCGCTCTTCGAACCGACGGATGAGGAGCATGTCGTGCAGGAACTCGCGGAGCGTCCCCTCGCCGACGGTTGCTTCTCTCTCGACCTTCGCCAAAGTGCCGGGAGTGTACGCTCCGCCCCGTGAGCGTCGCCGACCAGTGGAAAGCCATTGGATCCGAGCTTCCGAGCGGGTGGACGGAGGCGCGCCTGCGGCTCGCGCTGAAGGATCGCGCAACCACCGACCGCGCGGCGGCGATGCTCGGACCGGCAGGCGCCTACCGCGCGGCTCCCACGGTGCTTCTCTTCACCGTTGCGCGCGACGGAAGCGCGACGAGCCCGGACAACATGACGCGCCTGCTGCGGAACGTGCCGAACGGCGCACTGTCTCTTTCTGGATCCCAAGCAGAGGAACAAGTTGCTTCGGCGCGCGAGATCACGCCCTTGACAGCGTCGTGGGACAGCGCGATCGCCGGTCTTCCGGCCGACTGGAGCGACCTCTACGTCGAGCTGCAGCTGACCTCGACCGACTTCATCGAGCCCGCGTCGGTGCTCTGCATCCAGTGCAACCCGCGCCGCGACGGCACACGCGCCGCGCTTCGTTTCCGCTGCGCCCGCGTCCAGGGCTACGGCGTCTCGCCCGCGATGGCCCGCCGCTGCCTCGAGCGCTGTGACGCGGCGGACATCCAGGGCAGCGTCTCAGTGCTTCGCGCGGTTTCCGGCTCGCGCCATGTCGCCACGCAAGGACCCGTCTGGCTCGAGAACGGCAGGACGCTTTGAGCACCGATCCGGTCTCCTGGCTGCTGATCGAACCCGGCTGGCACGTGGTCGACACGAGCG
>DASXDB010000315.1:0-5447 GCA_036490895.1 Gaiellaceae bacterium | reverse complement strand
GGCCTCGTCGACGGCGCACCGGTGCGCGGCCACTTCAAGGCGCAGGTGGCGTGGCTTGCAACCACGACCGCCGCCGTCCTGTTCCTGGCGATCTTCGGCACGACCGAGTTGCTCGCCGACAACGGCGCCGGCGGCGGCGGTGGGCCGAATCCCGTTGCGAAGCCGAGCGGAGCGGTGCTGCCGGTGCAGGTGATCGCGCAGCAATGGGAGTTCACCTACCGCTATCCGACCTACGGCGGCGTCGAGACGGCGACGCTGGTGTTGCCCGTCGGCCGTGAGATCGCGTTCCACGTCACGTCGCTCGACGCGATCCACTCCTTCTGGGCGTACCAGCTCGGCGTGAAGGCCGACGCGAACCCGGGCGTCGACAACGTCGCCTACGTGCGCACGAAGAAGGAGTCGACGTTCCAGATTCGCTGTGCCGAGCTGTGCGGCCTCTGGCACGGCTACATGTCGGACACGGGGCGGGTCGTGAGCCCCGACGCGTTCGCGACGTGGATCGCGGCGCGCCGCCGTCAGTTCGCGCCGGTTCAGAAGTACCTGCCGAAGTACGCGACGTCCTACGCCCCCGACCCGACCTTCCGCGCCGGATGAAGCTCCGCCGCCTGATCGGCTTCAACCTCCTGACGGCAGTCGTGCTCGGGATCGTCGGCTTCTACGTCGGGTGGTGGCTCGGGCACCTGGTCAAGGCGTCGAGCCTCGCCTACTTCGACGACACAGGCCAAAACGACATCTCGTTGTTCGTCGCGTACTTCGTCGGGGTCGTCGGCTTCCTCGTCGGGCTGGGCTTCGCGAACTACCCGGTGCAGCGCATGCTCGGCAAGCCGCCCTCGCTGCGTGAGAAGGAGACGGAGGGAGTCGGACGCTACTTCGGCCTCTGCACCGACCACAAGGTCGTCGGCCTCCAATACTTCATCGGGATCGGCGCGTTCATCTTCATCGGCGGCCTGAACGCGATGCTCATCCGCTTCGAGCTGCTGCGGCCGACGCATCTCGCATGGAACGGCAACAACTACCTGACGCTCGTCGGCCTGCACGGCACGATGATGATGGGGATGATGACGAGCGGGATCATCGGCCCGTTCGCCAACTACTTCGTGCCGTTGATGATCGGCACGCGGCGTATGGCGTTCCCACGGATCGAGGCGCTCACGTTCTGGCTGCTGATGGCCGCCGGAACGATTCTGATGACTGCCCTCGCGTTCGGCGGCTTCCCGACCGGCTGGACCGGCTACGCGCCGCTGTCCGAGCAGTCGAACATGGGGATGGACGCGTACATCGCGTTCTTCGCGCTCGTCGGCATCTCGATGACGTTGCTCGGTCTCAACATGCTCGTGACCGTCATCACCATGCGCGCGCCCGGGCTTTCGTGGAGCAGGCTGCCGATCTTCGTGTGGGGCACGATCACGACCTCGGTGCTCATGCTGCTCGCCGGGCCGGTGCTGATCTCGACCCTGTTCATGCTCGCGCTCGACCGCACGGCGCAGACGGGCTTCTTCAACGTCCAGGCGGGCGGGAGCCCGTACCTCTACGAGAACCTCTTCTGGATCTTCGGGCACCCGGAGGTCTACGTGCTCGCCCTGCCCGGGATGGGGATCGTGCTCGAGATCCTGCCCGTGTTCGCGCGCAAGCCGCTCTGGGGGTACCGCCTGGCGGTCACCGGGATGGTCGGGATCATGCTGCTCAGCTTCCTCGTCTGGCAGCACCACCTGTTCGTGAGTGGGATCAACGGCGACCTGCGCCCGTTCTACATGCTCTCGACGGAGCTGATCTCGCTTCCCACCGGGTTCATCTTCGTCTGTGCGCTCGGGACGCTCTGGGCAGGCCGCATCCGGCTCACGGTCCCGATGCTGTTCGCGCTCGCCTGGATCTTCAACTTCCTCGTCGGCGGCCTGTCAGGCGTCTTCCTCTCCGACGTGCCGAGTGATGTGACGACGCACGGCAGCTTCTTCTCGATGGCGCACTTCCACTACACGATCATGGGCGGGCTGCTCTTCGCGTTCTTCGCCGCCGTGTACTTCTGGGTGCCCAAGATGACCGGCTTCGAGCTGAACGAGCGCCTCGGGAAAATCCATTTCTGGGTGATGTTCATTGCCTTCAACTCGACGTTCGGCCCACTGCTCGTGATCGGGTTCCTCGGCATGCCGCGCCGTGTCGTCACGTATGCGGGCTACCTGCAGGGCGCGAACGACTGGGTCTCCATCTCGGCGTTCGTGCTCGGTGCCTCGATGCTCATCTTCCTCGCGAACCTCGTCTGGACGCAGGTGTTCGTCCGGACGCCGGCCGCAGCCAATCCGTGGGGCTCGAAGTCGATCGAGTTCCAGCTTCCGTCGCCGGTGCCGGTGCACGACTTCGACCGGATTCCGACGTTCGGACCCGATCCCTATCCGTACGGAACGGTGGACGGCGCACCGGCGGGAAGCCGCCCCGCGATCCTGCCTGCGAGGCCGACGGCGTGAGCGAGCTGGCGCAGCACTCCACCGACTACGGCGTCGTCGAGCGCGAACCGCCTGCGACGATGGAGCGCAATCTCCTGATCGGGTCGCGACTGTGGGCGAGCTCGTTCGTGTTCTTCTTCTTCGCCTTCCTCTTCGCCTACTTCTACCTCCGCACCCTGAACAGCGACCATCTCTGGCACCCGAAGGGGGTCGATCCCTCCGTCACGCTCGGCGCGCTGATCGCGGCGGCTGTTGTGGTTACGGCGGTGCTCCTCCGGCTTGCAGTCGGACATCACCATGCGGATAACCTCCGCGCCTGGCGGCAAAAGGGCGCATTGGCGCTGGCGCTCGTCCTGCTGGCCCTCGTGCTGCAGATCGTGGAGTGGGCGACGCAAGGGTTCGGGCCGACTGACGGCGGATTCGCCAGCGTCTTCATCGGCTGGACCGGGCTCCAGGCGATCTTCCTCCTGAGCTTCGTCTACTGGCTGGAGACGACGCTCGCGACGTCGCTCCGATACCGCAAGGTCTTCCCGGCCGAGTTCAGCCCCGGTGAGGCGGCCGGCGACGCCCATCGCGAGGCTCCGGACATCCGCGACCCACTCTCGCTCGTCCGTCACCAGCTCGAGGCGGTCTCGTTCTTCGCGTACTTCCTCGGCGGCGAAGTTCTTGTGAGCTTTGTCGTCCTGTACCTCCTCTAACCGATGGGCGCGCTGCTTCGCGGCGAGAACCTGCCGGTGGAGTGGCCGCTCGTCGGGCTCGTCCTTGCCGCGGCGTTGTACCGCCTTGGCCGGCGGGGGACGGAGCGCCGCAGGAAGAGCGCCAGCTTCTACGCAGGCCTACTTGTGCTCGTGGTCGCGATCGACTGGCCGGTTGACACCTATGCGGACCGCCTCTTCTGGGTGCACATGGTGCAGCACGTGCTCCTGACGATGGTCGCACCGCCGCTCCTGCTGCTCGGACGTCCATGGCCCCGCGTCGCGAGGCCGCTGCCGCGGGCTGCCCGCCGCCGCCTCGCGAAGGGCCTGCACGCGTGCCGGATCGTCGCGGCGCCACTCGCCGCATTCGTGCTCTTCAACGGAACCTTGCTCGCGTGGCATCTGCCGGTGCTGTTCGACCTCACGCTGCGGAACGCAGCCGTGCACGATCTCGAGCACGCGCTCTTCTTCGTGACCGCGCTGCTCTTCTGGACGCATCTCGTCCCGACGTCGCGACGGCCGCGCCTCGGAGCCGCACAGCGGGTCGCCTACGGCGTCGGCGCCATCCTCGTCAGCTGGGTCCTCGCGGTGGTGCTGGGCTTCGCGTCACATCCGCTCTACGGGCAGTACGCCGCGCTCGCGCATCGACCCGGCGGCATCTCCGCGCTCGCCGACCAGCAACTCGCGGCGGGGATCATGTGGGTGCCGGCAGCGATTCCGTTCACGATCGCGGTGCTCGTCGCTGCGTACACGTTGCTCGAGCCGACCGGAAAGGCCGCGGTCGCGCCGGACCTTCGACCGAGGGAGACCTGATGCTTGCTTCGTTCCTCACAGCGTCCCTGCTCACGCTGCTCCTGCCGCTCGGGCTGCTCGTGCTGGTCGGGATCTGGTGGACGCTCGCAGGACGGCGCCGCGACGAGGTCTGACGCAGCTTGCGTCGGGCCTTTGCTCTCGCCGTCGCCTCTGCCGCGGTCATCGGCATCGCGGTCGGCCTGATCCTGCACAACGAGTTCGGCTCGTCGCGGGCGCTCGCCCGTCCGGCGCTTCCCGCGCTGTACGGAGAGGCGACGTGGCGGAGCGGGGAGGCCCCGGCGCCGCCGTTCCAGCTCCGCGACCAGCACGGACGGATCGTGCGTCTGGCCGCGCTCCGCGGCAAGCCCGTGGTGCTCGCGTTCATGGACTCGCTGTGCACGTCGGAATGCCCAATCGAAGCAGCGCAGTTCGCGGCGGCGATTCGGCCGCTTCCTGCTTCGGCGAAGCCGCAGCTCGTCGTGGTGAGCGTCGACCTCGCAGACTCGCCCGCGTCGGTCGCGCGCGCGGCGCGCAAATGGCACCTCCCACGCGGGTTCGAGTGGCTGCTCGGGACGCACGCGCAGCTCGCGCCCGTCTGGCGGGCCTACGGGATCGTGGTGCGACCGACAAGGGGCGGTGACGTCGCGCACAGCGACGCGTTCTACGTCATCGATCGCAACGGCGACGAGCGTGCCGGGTTCCTGTCGCCGTTCATTCCCGGGCTGCTCACGCGCGATCTCCGCCGGCTCGCGGTCACGTAGCCGGGTAGCGCTCTCCTCCGCGGACCCGGACCGGAAGGCGGTTGCCCGGCGGCGCGAGGGGACACACCCAGCGCGGGTCGTAACAGCACGACGGGTTGTACGCGAAGTTGAAGTCGAGAACGAGTCGGCCGCGCTCGCTGCCGAGGTCGGAGCCCTTGACGGTGTCGAGGAGGTAGCGCCCCGCGCCGTAGGTCTCGTCGCCGCTCGTCGCGTCGGCGAAGCACAGGTACACGCCGCCCCCGTAGCCGTCCAGCCAGTACAGGTCGAGGGACTGTCCTTGGCCGTGGAGGGCGAAGACGGCCCGCGCGAACCGCGTGAACGAGTACGGATGCTCACCGGAGGTTGCGATCTCGCGCTGCAGGCGTTCGGCCGGCTCGACCGTCGCGAGCACGCGCAGCTCGGGATCGTAGTCGAAGTAGGGGAGGCCGTTGAAGGTTGCGCGCGTCGCCTTCGGGAGCGGCGTCTGCGGGTGCGCGGCGAACAGCTCGTTCCGCGTCGCCCGCCACAGGTCCCACGCCGCCATCGGGTCGCGCAGGCTTCGTACCTCCGCGTACAGCTCGAACACGCGGCGCTTCCAGTCGAGGAGGTCCAGCTCGTCCAGGGCACGAGTGTAATGTCGGCCGGCCGATGAAGGGCGAGGCCGAACCGCTGCCGCTCGAGGTCGCGCTCGTCTGCGCGCTCTTCGTGCTCGACGCGGTCGCGATCCTCGTCACGTATTCGCGCCTTCCCGCGCACGAGCTGTACAACGTCTCTGGCTCGGG
>DASXDB010000314.1:0-4742 GCA_036490895.1 Gaiellaceae bacterium | reverse complement strand
TTGTCTATCGCCGAAAGCGGTAGCAACGGTACGATCGCCACGGCGCTTGCCCGCTCCCCTCCCCATGGTGAAAGAGATCACGCAGACGACGCTCGTCCTCGGCGGCGGCCCGGCCGGGCTGACCGCGGGGTACCTGCTCGGCAAGCGGGACCACGATGTGGTCGTCCTCGAGGCCGACGATCAGGTCGGTGGCCTCGCGAAGACGGTCGAGCGCGACGGCTACCGCTTCGACCTCGGCGGTCACCGCTTCTTTACGAAGGCGCTCGAGGTCGACGACCTCTGGCACGAGGTGCTCGGCGACGAGTTCCTCCGCCGTCCGCGCATGTCGCGCATCTACTGGAACCAGCGGTACCTCGACTACCCCCTGCGCGGGCCGGACGTGATCAAGAAGCTCGGGCCCGTCGAGCTCGCGCGCTGCATGGGTTCGTATCTCGCCGCCGCCGCGCGCCCGAGAGGAGAGGAGGAGTCGCTCGAGCAATGGGTGACGAACCGCTTCGGACGCCGCCTCTTCGAGCTCTTCTTCCAGAGCTACAACGAGAAGGTCTGGGGTGTCCCCGCGTCGGAGATCCGCGCGGAGTGGGCCGCGCAGCGCATCAAGGGGTTGTCGTTCTTCTCCGCGGCGAGGGCCGCGTTCTTCGGCAACCGCGGCAACAAGATCAAGAGCCTCATCTCCGAGTTCAACTACCCGCGCTACGGGCCCGGCCAGATGTGGGACGCGATGACCGACGCGATTCGCGCGCAAGGTGGAGAGGTGCTGCTGTCCGCACCCGTCACGCGGCTCGAGCTCGCGGGCAGCCGCGTCGTCGAGGTCGAGGCCGGCGACGTGTCGTACACGTTGCCGGAAGCGGTCATCTCGTCGCTGCCGCTGCGCGAGGTCGTGCGCATGGCGAGCCCCGCCGCGCCGCAGCACGTGATCGACGCGGCAAACGGGCTGCGCTACCGCGACTTCCTCACCGTTGCGCTCGTCGTCGACGGCGACGACCTGTTCCCCGACAACTGGATCTACATCCACGAGCCGGACGTGCGGGTCGGCCGCATCCAGAACTTCCGCTCCTGGTCGCCCTGGATGGTTCCCGACCCCTCGAAGGCGTGTGTCGGCATGGAGTACTTCTGCTTCGCGGGCGACGACCTCTGGTCGATGGACGACGACGGCCTCGTCGCGCTCGCCGCCGACGAGCTCGAGCGGCTGCGGCTCGCGTCGAAGTCGAAGGTCGAGCGCGGCTATGCGATCCGCGTTCCGAAGGCGTACCCGATCTACGACGCCGACTACGCCGAGCGCGTGCAGGTGATCCGGGCATGGCTCGACGGCATCGACAACCTGCAGCAGGTCGGCCGGAACGGCCTGCACCGCTACAACAACTCCGACCACTCGATGTTGACGGCGATGCGCGCGGTCGACAACCTCTTGAGCGGTGCCGAGCACGACATCTGGGCAGTCAACGCCGAGAGCGTCTACCACGAGACGCACATCGAGGACGAGCATCCGTATCGCTCGGCGCCCGAGACGCCCGAGGTGGAAGCGCTCGCTGCCTCAGGCACCGATTAGGCGAGCGGTCCTTCCGGCCGCGATCGTCGGCGCGGCTGCCGGCCTCGTCTGGCTGGCGCTTCCCACCGTCTGGTGGACGCCGCTGAACGTCGACGAGGAGTTGACGCTCCGGCTCGGCGACTTCTCGTTCCGGCACATCTTCCACATCGTCTCGACGCAGCGCGGCGGCGGCCCGATCCACTTCTGGCTGGCGCACTTCGTGCTCGAGTGGTGGCCCGGGATCGCCGCGCTGCGGGTTCCGTCGCTCGTCTTCTCGTGCCTCGCGCTACCGGCCGTCGCGCTGATCGTCCGGCGCCTCGCCGGCGACGACCTGCCCGCGGCGGCGGTCGTCGTGCTGACGGCGCTCTCGCCCATCCCCGTCATGTACGCGACGTTCGGCCGTCCGCACACGCTGCTCTTCGCGTGGCTGATGTGGGCGACGGTCGTCGCGCTGGCTGCTGCAGACGCGGGCGATCGCAAGCTCTGGATCGCTGCCGGCGCCCTCCTCGGCCTCACCGTGTTCGTGCATCCGACCGCGCCGCTCTACGCGCTGACCGCGTTCGGCGCGGCGTGGCTCTATGCGCCGGGCTCACTCGGGGCGAAGGTGCGCGTTGCGTGGCCCGGCGCGGTTGCGCTGCTCGTCACGTTTCTCCCGTACTACGTCAAGACGCTGCACGTGCTGAGCGACCGCTACGGCGTCGGCAGCAGCGGGCAGGCGGGCAGGACGTTCTCCGGCCGGCCTGTGTGGGAGGACGCGCTGCACTTCGTCGCGCCGGGACGGCACGACATCAACTACTTCACCGCGCTGGCCGCCGTCGGCTGCGTCGTCCTGCTCGCGCGGAAGTCGTATCGCCCGCTCGCGTTCTGTGTGACGACGGTCGCGGCGCCGGTGGTGTTCTTCTCGGTCGTTCCGACGAGCGGTGACTCGGCGCTCTTCTTCGATCGGTACATGATCCCGGTGACGCCGGCGTTCCTCGTCCTCGTCTGCGTCGGCGTCTTCACGATCGCATCCTGGGCAGGGACGTGGCGCATGCTCGTCGCCGTCGTGCTCGTCGCGGGCCTGGCGGCGATCGAGGTTCGCTTCGATCTCGACCACCGGCGGGCGACGCACCGCATCGGCGTCGACTCGGTCGTCGCAGCGGTGCGGCACGAGCCGGCCGGCACCGTCCTCTTCGGTTCGACGGGAACGAGCGGCGCCAACTTCTCCGCGTTCGACTATGGGCACCCGGCGAACCTGTTGGACCATCTCGTGGCCCTCCGCGTCCCGTCGCTCACCCGCGTGGACGACGAAGCATGCCTGAACCTCGAGCCGTTCCTGCAGAGCACGGGCCCGCGCTACGGGCTGTGGCTGTTCTACGCGGCGTCGCCCGACGAGGCGGCTGCCGCGCAACGGGCGCTCGGTGTGGCTCCGATCGGCGGCCACTACTTCGCGGTGCGCTCGCGCACCGCGCTCGCACCACGCGCACTCGTCCGTGAAGGCTTGCGGCTGCGCCTCGCGTGGAAGCGCGCAGCCCCGTTCAACCGTCGCGTGGACGAGCTTCTCATCGCGGATCGCAGCGCGCTGGCAGGCACGTGCGTGCCGTACGGCGATCTCGGCGATCCGGGCATCTCGCCGCACTGGCCGCCGGCCAAGACGACACATCAGTAGTCACGCTAGGCTCGGTGTCGTGGCTGAACGGCCGAGATGGACATTCCTCACGTCGCACGCGTCGATGATCATCGAGGTGTCGCGGGCACCGGATGCGACCGTGCGTGAGCTCGCCGTGCGCTCGGATCTCACCGAACGGCAGGCGCATCGCGTCCTCGCCGATCTTGTCGAGGCGGGCTACGTCGAGCGCCGGCGGGTCGGGCGGCGAAACCAGTATCGCGTGAACGAGGAGCAGCCGCTCCGGAGGTCGTCCGTCGCCGATCGCCGCGTCGGCGAGTTGCTCTCTGCGCTCACCCGCTGAGGCCGGCTTCACGCAGCGGGCGGCGCGCCCATGCGAACGTGCGCGTGTACCACCCGTCGAACGGCAGCAGCGTGACGCCCTCGCCGCTCGACTGGACGAACCACCCGTTGCCGAGATAGAGCGCCGTGTGGTCGACGGCGCTCGGCTTCGACTTCGGGCCGTTCGCCCCGAAGAACATCACGTCACCTGGCTGCAGGTTCGCCGCCGTGAGGCGGGCCGAGCGGGGAACCTCGCCGCTCATCTGGTAGGTCGTGCGGCCGCGCAACACGCTCGCGAGCGTGCCCTCGCCGGCGTATGGCGTGAGCTTGTAGACGCGCCACACGAACCCCGAGCAGTCGAAGCCGCCGCCGGAGCTCACGCCGAAGAGCGTCTCGGGGCCCGGGCTCGTGCCGCCCCAGACGTACGGGTAGCCGACGTAATGGATCGCCGTCGTCAAGAGGCGCTGCTGCCAGGCGGAGAGCAGCGGAAGCGTGAACGTGTCCGCCGCGGCCTGCATGCCGTCGAGCGCCGACGCGTCGAGCGTGAGCAGTTGCGCAAACGAGTATGCCGCTTCGGCGCGGGTGATCGCCTGGAGTGGCCGCAGCTCGAGGCCGTCCTGCGCCGCCGGGTGGTTGAGGCGCAGGCCGAGCATCCGTGCCACCGCCTCCGTGCCGGTGTTGGCAGGCGGCTTCAGGCCGGCCTCGGCCAGTGTCTTCTGGATCTCACGCGCCGCATCGCCGAGCCCGAGGTAGGCGACGAGGACCGCGTCGAGCTTCTTCACGCTGACGGCGGCGCCGGGGTTCAGCGCGCGGTACAGCGTGCGCGTCGGCGCGGTCGCCGGATCGGCGGGCATGTGCGACTTGGCGATCGTCAGCGGGACCGGCGTGTCCGTCGGCGTGAGGATCGCGCCCGGGGCGTTCGCAACCGTGATCTGCCAGGTTGCGATCGCATACCCGCCGTCCGTGAACGCGACGTTCGCTGCAAGTGCGTGCGCTCCGTCGGCGAGCCCGTTCGTGTCCAGCTCCAGCGTGTACGGCGTTTGATTCGTCGAGACGACACCCGTGCCGTCGAGCGCGAACGCCACATGGTCGACCTCGGGGCCTGTGACGTCGAGCTCGACCGGGACGAAGCCGCCGACGGTCGCATCGGGCCCCACGTTCGTCGCGAGCTCGACGGCGGGCGGGAGAGGCGCGGCGGGATGCTGGAGCGTGTCGGTCGCCGCGATCGCGGCGGCGAGCTGCGCCTGCGTCAGCGGTGACTGGGGCTTGAACGACGTCGCGGACGTCCCG
>DASXDB010000313.1:0-5867 GCA_036490895.1 Gaiellaceae bacterium | reverse complement strand
CTACTACTACCTGGGGATCGTCCGCGCGATGTACTTCCGCGACGCGGCGGAGCTCCAGCTCGCCCCGGCAGGCGGCTCGCCGCCGTTCGATCCATTGCTCTACGTCGGGGTCGCGGTCGCGCTCGCCGTCACGGTCGGCTCGTTCTTCGCGGTGCAGCCGCTGATCGACGTGGCGCGGTCGGCCGCGCGATCACTTCCCCTCTAAGGCTTCGCGGCGCGCACGAGCGCGACGCGCCGCACGAGCGGCGCGGCCGCCACACACGTCTTCACGGCGAACACCACGAGCGCCGCGGCGAGCGCGGACGCACCGAGAGCCGGCAGCGTCCCGGCCGCCGTCGCTGGCGAGCGGGCCGCGCACGAGAGGACGAGCAGCGCGAGGGCGACGGCCCACAGCAGCGCCTGAACGCCGGCGACGGCGTCGTCGCGGGCCTCGAGGAATGTGCCGAACGACTCGAGGGCCGCCACCGCCGCGAAGGGAATCGCGCCGAGGAGCGCGTCGAAGGCGAGCCCATGGGAGCCGCGTCCGTCCGCGTAGAACGCGGCGATCGCGAGCAGGCCCGGAAGCACGCGACGCATCCCCCGGTAGCTTCGCCCTGGGACCGGACGGTCCTTCTATTCTCCTGCCCATGGCGACACTCACATGGCTGGGACACGCGTCGTTCCGTCTCGACACGGACGACGGCAAGCGCATCTACATCGACCCGTTCCTGCAGGGCAATCCGAAGACGCCCGATTCGGAGAAGTCCCCTGAACGCTGCGACGTGATCGCGATCACGCACGCACACGGCGACCACGTCGCCGACGCGGTCGACATCTCGAAGAAGTTCCCCGACGCGGAGATCGTCGCGATGGTGGAGCTGAAGCCCTGGCTCGGTTCTCAAGGTGCGCACGTCGGCGACCTGCCCGGGATCAACAAGGGCGGCACCCAGGAGATCGACGGCGCCAGGTTCACGCTCGTCGACGCGCGGCATTCGTCGGCCACGCCCGACGGCGGCTACGGCGGCGAGGCGGCAGGGCTCGTGATCCGGGTCGGCGGCAAGTCGGTCTACTTCGCCGGCGACACGTGCGTCTTCGGCGACATGGCGCTGATCGCGCGGCTCTACAAGCCCGACGTCGCGGTCCTGCCGATCGGCGACTGGTTCACGATGGGCCCCGACGAAGCGGCGCTTGCCCTCGAGCTGCTCGGCAATCCGCGCTGCGTCCCTTGCCACTACGGCACGTTCCCGGTGCTCTCGGGCACCCCGGACGCCCTCGCGAAGCTCACGAGCGCGAAGGTCGAGGCGATCCAGCCCGGAGAGAGCATCGATCTGTGAGGGAGCGGTGGTTCGGAGCGACCGGCCGGCGCGTGCCGGAGATCGCACTGGCGGGCGACCTCGAGCTCGAAGGGGCGCTCGTGCTCGATCACGTCGACGACGAGGCGATGCGCAGCGCGCACGCGGAGGGCCGCCCGGTCGTCGTGCGTGCACATACCGCGGACGAGGTGAAGCAGGCGCTCGCGCGGCCCGAGGTCGCCTCGGCGCTCGTCGACGACCCGGCGCTGCTCGACCTCGACCTGACGGACCTGACCTATGGGTGAACCGGTCGTCGCGACGTTCTCGATCGCCGCCTGCGACCTCGAGGCGCCGCAGTGGGGTGTCGCGACGCAGTCGAAGTTCCTCGCCGTCGGCTCGGTCGTGCCGTGGGCGGAGCCCCACGTCGGCGCGATCGCCACCCAGGCCTACGCGAACCCGCGCTACGGCCCCGACGGGCTGGCGCTTCTTCGCGAAGGCCTGTCCGCCGCGGAGGCGGTCGAGCGGCTGACCGCCGGCGACGACGGCCGCGCCCAGAGGCAGGTCGGGATCGTCGACGGTGACGGACGCTCGGCGACGTTCACCGGGGGCGACTGCATGGACTGGGCGGGCGGCATCGCCGGTTCCTGCTTCGCCGCACAGGGAAACATCCTGGTCGGCGAAGCGACGGTGACCGCCCTCGCGTCCACGTTCACCGCGACCGCCGGCCGGCCGCTCGCGGAACGGTTGATCCGGTGCCTCGCCGCCGCGCAGGCTGCCGGCGGCGACCGGCGCGGGCAGCAGTCCGCGGCACTGCTCGTGGTCGAGCGCGACGGCGGCTACGCGCACCTGAGTGACACGCTCGTCGACCTGCGCGTCGACGACCACGCCGACCCGATCACGGAGCTCGGCCGCCTGTACGAGCAACACACCCTCCTGTTCGGGAAGACACCGCGCACCGACTGGCTCACGCTCGACGGCGAGCTGCGCACGGAGGTGCACGAGCGGCTGCAGAAGCTCGGCTACGAGGGCGAGCTCGAACAGGCGTTCGTCGACTGGGCGGGCGCCGCGAATCTCGAGGAGCGCGTCGACGGCGCGGAGCGGATCGATCCCGTGGTGCTCGCGGAGCTGCGGGCGCAGTGAACGACGGGTACCGCGTCCTCTCACTCGACCACCTCGAGCAACTGCCGTCGACCGACGGCGAGCTGACGCTCCTGCCCCTGCGGCGCACGATCGGCTTCCGGCCGTTCGGCGTCAATGCCTGGCGCGGCGCGAACGCGGGCGACCAGGTGATCGAGCGCCATCGTGAGCAGGGCGGCGACGAAGAGCTCTATGTCGTCGTGCGCGGCCGCGCGACGTTCACGCTCGGCGACGAGACGTTCGATTCTCCGCCGGGGACGCTCGTACACGCACTCCCCGGCACGTTGCGGGAGGCGATCGCGGCAGATGACGACACGGTGGTCCTCGCGGTTGGTGCGCAGGCGGGCAAGGCTTGGGAGTCGGCAGGATGGGAGGACTTCTACGTCGCGTTCGCGCACCGAGCGGCGGGAAGGGTCGACGAAGGGCGAGCCGTCGTCGCGGACGCGCTGGCGCGCCTTCCGGGGACATGGCAAGGCCCGTACAACGCGGCTTGCTTCGAAGCGCTCGCAGGGGACGACGACGCAGCGTTCGCTCACCTCGCGGTCGCGGCCGGCCGAGCCCCGGCGATCATCGCGAAGCACGCCTCCGACGACCCGGACCTCATGCGTCTGCAGTCCGACCCGCGCTGGAACGAGCTGTTCAGATGACGCACCTCCACGTCGACGAGCTCGAACGGATCGAGCTGGACGACGGCTTCGAGTGGCGTCCGATCCGACGCGCGTTCGACATCCGTGCGTTCGGCGTGAACGCGTATGCGCCGGGCGCGACCGGCCGGGTCGTCGAGGAGCATTCCGAGTCGACGCTCGGTCACGAGGAGATCTACCTCGTCCTACGAGGACGCGCGCGGTTC
The DNA here is from genome assembly GCA_036490895.1 of Gaiellaceae bacterium. Taxonomy (GTDB): domain Bacteria; phylum Actinomycetota; class Thermoleophilia; order Gaiellales; family Gaiellaceae; genus PALSA-600. Next base: position 2,609 of record DASXDB010000313.1, on the reverse strand, counting down.
ACCGTCGACGGGAACGAGCACGAGCTCGGCGCGGGCGAGCTCGTCTTCGTCCGGGATCCTTCGCTCCGGCGCGGCGCGATCGCCTTGACCGACGACACGCTCGTGTTGGCGCTCGGCGGCAAGCCGGGAGCGCCTCACGTGCCGTCGGCGTGGGAGGCGATGTTCGCGGCAGTCCCGGCAGGGCGCGAAGGCCGCTGGGCAGACGCGATCCGGATGCACGAGGAGGCGCTCGAGGACCACCCGGGCAATGCAGCGCTCCTCTACAACCTCGCGTGCATGGAGTCGCGCGGCGGACGACCACTCGACGCGATCCTGCATCTCACCCAGGCGGTCTCGCAGGATCCGAAATGGGCGGAGTACGCCGCGACGGACTCGGACTTCGACCCGATCCGGCCCGAGCCGGGCTTCCCCGCCTAGCGGTCCCCCGGCAGCCGGACGCCGCCCGCCAGCTCTCGCAGCGCGGGAATCGGGTCGGCCTCCGACCGCGCGACCAGCAACACCGCGCCGTGGCCGTCGTGCGGGACGAGCGCATCGACGAACAACTGCAAGCCGACCGCGAGCGCGAACGCCTTGTGCGCCCGCTCGCCCCCGAACGGAACGAGCTCCTGGGGCGTCGCGCGGCCGGCGAGCACGTCGCCGTGGGTGACCGCGCCCATCGACACGTCTGCGACGACCGGCCGACCGTCGGACGACGGGATCGCGATCGCGAGCGGGTTCGTCCCGGCCAGAGGCGGACCGCCGGCGGGTGACGCGAGCCGCCGAGGAGAGGTCGCCGTCAGAGCGGCGACGAGACCGGCATCGGCGAGCCGACGCACCCAGTAGCCGAGCGCGCCGGTCGGGAACGTGCGCGTGCAGACGACGAGGCGCGCGTGCGCCGGCGGGTCGGCGAGCTGGGCGTCGACCGCCGCTGCGAGCGTCAGGTAGCCGAGGCCCCCGTGGCCGTCCCAGAGCTCGTAGCCGGGCGCGGCGACGACACGCTCCGGCCGTGCGTCGACGGGGAGTGACTCCCACGTCTCGAGCCACTCGATGCGCGACAACCCGTGGCCGAGCGAGGCGCGCGCCTCGGCGTCGAGGAAGTGCGCGGCGAGCGTCTCGACGTCCTCCGGGCGGAACCCGAGCGCGGCGAGCCGGGGACGCGCCTCGGTGGGATCCACTAGGAGACGAGGGGCAGCGTACGCGTGAAGCCGCCCGCGCGGCTCTCGTCGATCGCAGCCGCGATCGCCGCGATCTCCGGCGTCACATGCGGATGGCCCTCGTCGCAGGCCTGGCGCAGCTCGGGATCGAGCGGGACGCTCCCGAGGAGCGGGACGCCGAGCTCGGTCGCGAGGCGCTCACCCCCACCCTCGCCGAAGATCTCCGAGGTCATGTTCTCGACAACGCCGACGACGCGCATGCCCGTCTTCTTCGCCATCGTGGCCGCGCGGGCGGCGACCTCCTGCGCGAGGGGCTGCGGCGTGGTGACGACAACCGCCTCTGCGCGAGGCAGCAGCTGGCCGAGCGAGATCGAGACGTCCCCGGTCCCGGGGGGCATGTCGACGACGAGAACGTCGATCTCACCCCAGTGCACGTCCTGCAGGAACTGCTCGAGCGCGCGGTGGAGCATCGGGCCGCGCCACATCACGGGCTGGTTGTCGTCGAGGAAGAACCCGATCGACATCAAGCGCAGGTCGTGCGCGACCGGCGGAACGATCATCTTGTCGACGACCACCGGCTTCTGCGAGATGCCGAGCATGTGCGGGATCGAGTGGCCGTAGATGTCGGCGTCGAGCACGCCGACCTCCTTGCCGGTCGCCGCGAGCGCGGCGGCGATGTTCACGGTCAGCGACGACTTGCCGACGCCGCCCTTACCGGAGGCGATCGCGATCACGCGCGTCGCCGGCGAGAGCTGGATACCCCGCTGCTCCGCGCCGCCGCGCAGGCGCGTCGTCAACGCGGCGCGCTCGTCGGGGCTCATCACGTCGAACTGCAGGTCGACGGTGTCGACGCCCGGCAGCGAGGCAACGTGCTCGCGCACCTGGTCCTCGAAGCTCGAGCGAAGCGGGCAGCCGGCGACCGTCAATGCGATCGTCACCTCGACGCGGCCGCCGTCGAGCTCGACGCCGCGCACCATCCCGAGCTCGGTGACCGGCCGCCGCAGCTCGGGATCGATCACGTTCCCGAGCGCGGCCAGGATCTCGTCGCGGCTCGCCATCACGACGAGGGTACCGGGTGGAACAAGAGGCCCGAGGTGAGCTTCGGGTAGAAGAACGTCGACTTCTGCGGCATCGTCTCGCCCGCGTGCGCGACGCGCGCGACCTGCTCGAAGGTGACCGGCTCGAGCAGGAACGCCGCGCCCGCATCGCCCCGATCGACTGCGGCAACCGCGTCTGCGGCCGAGGAGGTGTATGTCACGCCGACCGGGTGCAGCGACTCGACGACGCGAGGGCCGAAGTCGTCGTCGGTGGCGACGCGCAGGTACCGGCCGTCGCGATAGAGCGTGACGCCGCCGTCGGGCGAATCGATCTCGTCGCCGGGCACCTCGCCGACCCATTGCACGATGCGGTGCGTCGGGAAGATCTCGACGCCGGGCGAGCGGGCGGACACGAGGATCCCGAACAGGTGCGTCGCGC
>DASXDB010000312.1:0-3870 GCA_036490895.1 Gaiellaceae bacterium | reverse complement strand
CTGGGTCGGCGCGTCGTAGAGGCCCTGCACCGGTGGGAACGGCGGCCGAGGCCGAGGCTGGCCGCGCTTGCCCTCGAGCGCGTCGAGCAGCGCGGTCTCCTCGCCGCAGATGTAGGCGCCGGCGCCGCGGTGCACGGTGATCTCGACGTCGCCGAAGAGGTTCGCCGCGCGCGCCTCGTCGACGGCGCCCTTCAGGATCTCGTACTCCGTCAGGTACTCGCCGCGGATGAAGATGTAGACGTCGTGGCACTCGATCGCGTGCGCGGCGATGAGGCAGCCTTCGATCAGGCGGTGCGGCACGCGCGCCATTACCTCGCGATCCTTGAACGCGCCGGGCTCCGATTCGTCGGCGTTGACGACGAGGTACTTCGGCTTCGGGCTCGAGCGGTCGATGAGCGACGCCTTGCGGCCCATCGGGAAGCCGGCGCCGCCTCGGCCGCGCAGGTTCGCGGTCTGCAGCTCGGCGATCAGGTCGTCGGACGTCATGGCGCGCGCCTTCGGCACGCCGGCGTAGCCGCCGATCGCCTGGTACTCCGCGAGCTTCGTCAGGTCGCGGTCGTCTGCGCCCGCGAGCAGGACCTCACGAACCGGCACGAAGCTCCTCGACAATGCCCGCCACGTCGTCCGCGCCGACGTGCTGGCGGTAGCGGTGGTCGACGGCGACGACGGTCGCGTAGCCGCAGCCGCCGAGGCACTCGACCGTGCGGAACGTGATCTCGCCGTCCTCGGTCGTCTGGCCCGGTGCGACGCCGAGCTCCGACTCGAACGCGTCGACGACGCGCTGCGCGCCCGCGAGCGCGCACGAGAGGTTGGTGCACACCTCGACGAGGTGGGTCCCGATCGGCGCGAGGTGGAACATGTCGTAGAAGCTCGCGACCGCCTTGCAGTACGCAGGTGTGACGTCGAGCGCGTCCGCGACCTCGCGCAGCGCGTCAGGCGAGAGCCAGCCGTGCTCTTCCTGTGCGAGGCGGAGCGCGTGCAGCGTCGCGCTGCGCGACCCGGCCGGGTACTTCGCGCGCTCGGCCTGGATCGCGTCGTACAGGCTGCTGCTCACCGGTCGACCTCGCCCATGACGGTGTCGAGAGAACCGACGATGGCGATCATGTCGGCGATCAGCGCGTCCTTCATCAGCGTCGCCGTCGCCTCGAGCGCGACGAACGACGGCGCCCGGAACTTCACGCGCCACGGTTTCGGGCCGCCGTCCGAGCAGATGTAGCACCCGAGCTCGCCGCGCGGCGATTCGATCGCGTAGTAGACCTCGCCCTCCGGGACGCGGAAGCCCTCGGTGACGATCTTGAAGTGGTGGATCAGCGACTCCATCGACGTGTGCAGCTCGTGGCGCGGTGGGAGTACGACCTTGCGGTCGCCCGCGATCCACGGCTCGCCGTCCATCTGCTCGAGCCGGTCGAGGCACTGCTCGACGATGCGCACCGACTCGCGCATCTCGTCCATGTGCACGCGGTAGCGCGCGTAGACGTCGCCCGCCTGGTAGACCGGGACGCGGAAGTCGACCGAGCCGTAGGCGAGATACGGATCGCTCTTGCGCAGGTCCCAGTCGACGCCGGAGCCGCGCAGGACCGGGCCGGACTGCCCGAGCGCGATCGCGTCCTCCGCCGAGAGCAGCCCGACGCCTTCGGTGCGCTCGAGCCAGATCTTGTTGCGGGAGAGGAGCGTCTCGTAGTCGTCGACCGCGCGCGGCATCCAGTCGCAGAACTTGCGGCACTCCGGGTAGAAGCCGCGCGGGATGTCCTCGGCGAGGCCGCCGACCTGGAAGTACCGCGTGTGCATGCGGTACCCCGTGACGAGCTCGAACAGGTCGAGGATCTGCTCGCGCTCGCGGAACGCGTACCAGAACATCGAGATCGCGCCGAGCTCCAGCGCGGACGTTCCGATCCAGACGAGATGCGAATGGATGCGGTTCAGCTCGTTGAGGAGCGTGCGCATCCAGGTCGCCTTCGGCGGGACCTCGAGCTCGAGCAGCTTCTCCACCGCTCCGACGAACACGTACTCGTTGTTCTGGAAGGAGACGTAGTCGATGCGCTCCGGGTACGTGATGCACTTCCACCACGTCTTGTGCTCCATGTTCTTCTCGAAGCCGGTGTGGAGGTAGCCGATCACCGCCTCGACGCCTGTCACGTCTTCGCCGTAGAGGTCGACGATCAAGCGGAGCACGCCGTGCGTGGACGGATGGTTCGGGCCGAAGTTGATCGTGAGCACGTCGCCCGTCGCCAGCATCTCCGGGGTCGTCGTCAGCACCGTCGGCGTCGGGCTCGGGATGCGCGTGCCGAGGTAGATCGGGCGCCGCGACGTCAGGCTACGAGGTGCGGTCGCAGTCACGCTTCACCACTGAACCGAACGGGCTCGCCGCCGAGCGGATAATCCTTGCGGAGCGGATGCCCCTCCCAGTCGTCGTCGAGCAGGATCCGCTTCAGGTTCGGGTGCTCGGCGATCGCGATCCCCATCAGGTCGAACGCCTCCCGCTCGTGGAAGTCCGCCGTCGGCCAGATGGGGATGACGCTCGGCACGCGCTCGCCCTCGTCGAGCCAGACCTGCAGCCGGATGCGACGCGCGTCCTCGGAGATCGAGAGCAGGTGGTAGTTCATCGCGAAGCGCTTCGGCTTCGCGGCCGGCACCGCCTGGTAGCCCTGCGTCATCGGTGCGTTCAGGTCGCGTCCGCCGGCCGTGCCGAGATAGCCCGACACTCCTTCGTCGCCCCAGCCGAGATAGTCGACCGCGGTGATGTCGGAGAGGAAGTTGAACCCGGCGTCGTCGCGCAGGTACGTCGCCGCCTCGATCAGGTCGTCGGCGGCGACGACGAGCGTCGTCTCGCCCACCTGCACGCGCTCCTCCCTGAGTCCCGGGACGTCGTCCCAGTCGCTCACGAAGCAACGCTCCGCAGCTCGTACGCAGGCGGCACCCCGGCCCTGACCGCTTCGTGCAGGCGGATGATCCCTTCGATCAGCTGGTCTGGCCGCGGCGGGCAGCCGGGCACGTACATGTCGACCGGGACGATCTTGTCGACGGACTGCACGATCGCGTAGTTGTTGAACATCCCACCCGACGACGCGCACGCGCCCATCGCGATCACCCACTTGGGCTCGAGCATCTGGTCGTAGATCTGTCGCAGCGGCGCCGCCATCTTGTGCGCGACGCGGCCGGAGACGATCAGGAGGTCGGCCTGGCGCGGCGACCCGCGGAACGGCTCCATGCCGAACCGGGCGATGTCGTAGCGCGCGCCGACGATCGACATCATCTCGATCGCGCAACAGGCGAGCCCGAACGTGTCGGGCCACATCGAGTTCGTCTGCGCCCAGGCGACGGCCTTCGAGAGAGTCGTGAGGCCTACCTTCTGCTCGAGGTCGGCGACCTCTTGCTCGAACGACGAGGCCTTCGTCGGCATCAGGAGCCGCTCCGACTTGAGGCCGTAGCTGCGCAGCGGCTTGTCTAGCGCCACTCGAGCGCTCCCTTGCGCCAGATGTAGACGTAGGCGACGAGCAGGATGATCAGGAAGACGAGAAACTCGAAGAAGCCGAACCACGCCAGCTCGTGGAGGATCACGGCGAGCGGGTACAGGAACACGATCTCGATGTCGAAGAGAATGAAGAGCATGGCCGTCAGGTAGAAGCTGACGGTGAAGCGCTGCCGCTTCGGTGGCCCCTGCGACACGCCGGACTCGAACGGGATTGTGCGGGCGCGCACACGGCGGTGCGGCCGCTGGGCGAAGACGAAGCTCCCGATCATCATCGTTGCCGGGATCATCAAGGCGAAGAGCCCGTAGATCGCAAACGGCAACCAGTCGTTGAACACCTTGCCTCCCTCGGTTCCGGCGTCGGACGCTAGCAGCACGAAGAACGCCGCGGATGGCACAAC
>DASXDB010000311.1:0-2081 GCA_036490895.1 Gaiellaceae bacterium | reverse complement strand
GAGCACCGGGCCGGTGGTGATCACCGGCGAGCAGATGCGCACACGCCGCTTCGACCGGCGGATCATCTTGGCGATTCGCGACGAGAGATCCTCGCCGTGGCCCGGCGTGAACCAGGCACGCACACCGTCGTCCCAGCGCGGGTCGACGAAGCCGGTCTTCTCGACGTCGCGCGTCGCGACCAGCTGGTCGAAGTCGAGGCGGTACGCCGTGGCGATCGCCTCCGAATGGACGATCGCGATCACGTTCTCCTGCCGAGTCCACGAGTCGTTCGTCCAGTTCATCGACCCGGTCCACACGTCGGCGCCGTCTCGGATCACGTACTTGTGGTGCATCAGGTCGGGCACGCCCGCGATCGGCACGCTCTGCACGGGCAGCGTTGCGATCAGTTGGACGTCCGGCTCCGGCGGCGGCGGAACGGGGATCGGGTTCGAGTGGTCGACGTTGTAGGCGAACCGGATCTTCACGCCGCGGCCCGCGGCGTCCGTGATCGCGCGCGCGACGAGGTCCCTCGCCTCGTCGGCGAGGTTGAAGTCGTACTGGGCCAGGTCGAGCGTCTTCGTCGCGCCGGCGAGGAACGTCGCGACCAGGTGCGCCACGTCCTGCGGCTCCTGGCCGCCGTCCGTCAGAGTCTGGATCTCGATGCGTTCGCTCATCGACCGTCTCGTCGCCGCCCACATCGGGCGGACGACCAACTTCTACCGGGATGGGCCGGGCGCCGCCGAGCGCCGCGACCGGCTTGCGGCGTATCTCGAGACACACGGCGGCGCGAGCGTCCTCCTCGTCGGCGAGGCGCCGGGCTACCGCGGCGCTCGCGTCTCCGGCATCCCGTTCACATCCGAGCGTCTGCTGACGGGCTCCGGGCCGGCCGAGGCGACCGCCACGATCGTCCATCGTGTGCTGGGGGAGCTCGGCGTCGAAGACGATGTCCTGCTCTGGAATGTCGTCCCGACCCATCCGGGCACCGAGACCTCGAACCGCCCACCGACGGCGGGCGAAGTCGCGCAAGGACGCGTCTTCGCAGACGAGCTTGCCGCGGGGCGGCGAGTGCTTACAGTCGGTCGCGTCGCACACGCGGCGCTCCGCGGCACGTACGTGCGCCACCCGTCGCACGGTGGCGCGGCTGCGTTCGCCTCCGGGCTCCATGCTCTAATCGCCGGATGACCGACGTCCGGCGGAATGCATTCCTGCTCGCCCTCGGGCTCGTGTTCATGTCGGGAATGGTTCAGCTTGCCGTTGCGCTCGGCACGGTCACGATCGTCGCGGTCACCGGCGTCCACAGCATCCTCGGCCTCGGCCCCGCCGTGTTCCTGATCGCCGGTGCGCTCGCTGTCGGGCCTGCCGGGCGCCTGTCGGACCGCTTCGGCCGGATGCCGGTGATCCGCACGGGCTACGCGCTCGGGATCACCGGCCCGCTCGTGACGGCAGCCGGCTGCGACCGGCGGAGCGGGGTGCTCGTGTTCCTCGGCCTCGGGCTGTGCGGCGCTGCGCAGGCGATTGTGCTGCTCTCACGCGCCGCCGCGGCCGAGATGTTCCCGCCGGAGCGCCGTGCGCGCGGCATGTCGATCGTGCTCTTCGCCGTCGTGTCCGGTGCGATCTGGGGCCCGGTCGTGTTCGGGCCGATGTTCTCGGGACGCAAGTTCGACGCGCACGACCTGACCGTGCCGTGGCTCGCCGCCGGCCTCTTCACACTCGCGGGGCTCGCGATCTCATTCGCGATCCGTCGCGACCCGCGCGACCTGTCGGAGGCCTACGTCGCCCGGACAGAACCGCGCCCGCTCGCCGAGATCTTGCGCCGGCCCGGCGTGGCGACGGCGCTGGTCGCCGCCGTCAGCAGCTTCGGCGTGATGGCCGGCGTGATGAACCTCGCCGGCTACGTCGCCGTCGGCCACCACCATCCGCAGGGAAGCGTGTTCACGATCATCAGCCTCCACATCGTCGGGATGTACGGGCTCGTGCTGGTCGTCGGCGATGCGATCGAGCGCATCGGCCGGCGGCGTTCGATGGTGATCGGCCTCGGCGTGATCGCGCTCTCGAACGCGGGCATGGCGTGGTTCGGCTCGATCGCAGGCATGAGCCTCGC
>DASXDB010000310.1:0-14670 GCA_036490895.1 Gaiellaceae bacterium | reverse complement strand
CTTAGGCATCGAGCCGGCTGTCCTCGAGGTCGATGTCGCGCTGCACCCGCTGCGCAACCTCCTCCGTGATCACGCCCTCGTTCCGGAGTGAGGTCACCGCCATCCGCTCGGAGTCCAGCAGCTCACGCCGCAGGCGCTGGTAGAGGACCGACCGTTCCTCGGCGCCGTCGCCGTCGTCGCCCGTCAGGCGCGCGGTGAAGCGGTTCGTGCGGAAGCGGTACTGGCCGCGCGCGCGGGTGAGCGAGTCCTCGTTCGCCCAACCCTCCTCCGCGATCTCCTCGATGCGCGCGAGCGCCGCTTCGGCTGCCCTGATGCGCGCCTTGGCGTCCTCGCGGTCTGCACCGCCGTCGTCTTCGATCCCGATCAGCCGGACGAGCCCCGGCATCGTCACCACCGGGCCGATCAAGGACACGAGGATGACGACGAAGGTGACGAACACGATCAGGTCGCGCTGCGGCACGTCGACGGGCAGCGCGAGCGCAGCGGCGAGCGACACGGCGCCGCGAACGCCGGCCCACGCGATCACGGTGGGCGCCTGCCAGGGCGGGTACGGGTCGCGCTCGCGAATGCGCCGGAACAGCAGGCGTGGCACGTAGGTGAAGATCGGCACCCAGACGAGGCGGATCGCGAGGACGGCGGCGACCACCACGATCGCCTGCCCGATCAGGGTCGACGTGATCGCGAGCCGCGACGCGATCGCGTGCAGCTGCAGCCCGACGAGCGCGAACAGGAGCGCGTTGACGAGGAAGACGAGGATCTCCCAGAACGCGTTGCCCGAGAGCCGCGTCTGCACGTTCGTCAGCTCGGGCGTGTACCAACCCATGTAGACGCCGATCGTCACGGCGGCGAGCACACCCGACACGCCGAGCGCCGACGCGGGCAGATAGGCGAGGTAGCCCGAGAGGAGCGCGATCGCGACCTCGGTCGGAGGATCGTCGACGCGCTTCCTCACCTGCCGCACGATGTACGCGACGCCGAGGCCGACCGCGAGCCCGCCGACGATGTTCAGCACGAGGTGCCACGACGCGTTCCAGAGCGAGAACGTGCCGGCGACCGCGGCGGCGACGGCCGTCTTGTAGATCACGAGTGCGAGGCCGTCGTTGATGAGGCTCTCGCCTTCGAGAATCGAGACGACGCGGCGCGGCAGGTTGAGTCGACGCGCCACCTCGGTCGCGGCGAGCGCGTCGGTCGGCGAGACGATCGCGCCCAGCGTGAACGCGCCGGCCCAGCTCAGCTGGTGGATGACCGCGTGCGCGACGATCGCGACGCCGAACGTGGTCGCGATCACGAGCCCGAACGCGAGCAGCGTGATCGGGCGCAGGTTGTGGCGCAGGTCGCGGAGGCCGGTGAAGAACGCCGCCGAGTAGAGAAGCGGCGGGAGGATCGCGACGAGGACGAGGTCCGGCGGCAGCTCAACCCGTGGCAGGCCTGGCACGAAGCCGAGGATCAGCCCGCCGCAGACGAGGAGCACGGGCACCGGCAGCCGCCGCATCGCGGCCGCGGCGAGCAGCGCGCCGAGCGCGAGGAGGAGGTAGAAGAGCGCGAGCTCGTCGTGGGCGGTGAAGCGCATCGCCCGGACGATAAAGACAGGAAGCGGTCAGACGAACCTGGTCCGGGCGACGCCCGGACCAGGTTCAGGTCTCAACCGCTACGCAGCATCTGCGAGGTCTTCGTTCTGCGCGAGCTTGCGCAGAGCCTCGGTCTCGATCTGACGCACGCGCTCGCGGGTCAGGCCGAGCTGCTTGCCGATGGCCTCGAGCGACGCGGGGCCCTCACCGACGAGACCGAAGCGAAGCTCGATCACGTCGCGCTCGCGCTCGGGCAGCATCGCGACCGCCTGGCGGACAGCCAGGTCGCGGAGCGAGGCGGACGCCTCCTCCTCGGTCGACGGGCCGGTACCGGCGATCAGGTCGCCGAACGAGGCGTCGCCGTCGTCGCCGACCGGCATGTCGGTGGACGCGACCGCGCGGGCAGCCTCGAGCACCTCGTGCACGTGGTTCAGCGGCAGCTTCGAGTGGGTCGAGATCTCCTCGGGAGTCGGGTCGCGCTCGAGCGTCGCCACGAGCTCGCGGCGGGCGCGTGCGACCTTCTGCTCGCGCTCGACGACGTGGACCGGGATGCGGATCGTGCGCGCCTTGTTGGCGACGCCACGCTGAACCGCCTGCCGGATCCACCACGTCGCGTACGTGGAGAACTTGAAGCCCTTGCGCCAGTCGAACTTCTCCGCTGCGCGGATCAGTCCGAGCACGCCCTCCTGCACGAGGTCGCCGAGCGTGATGCCCTGCGTCTGGTAGCGCTTCGCGATCGAGACGACGAGGCGGAGGTTGCAGTTGATCATCCGCTCCTTCGCCTGCATGTCGCCCTTCTCGATGCGCTTCGCCAGCTCGACCTCCTCCGCTGCGGTGAGCAGCGGGTAGCGGCCGGCCTCGTTGAGGAACATCTGGAACGAATCGGTTGTGTACAGGCTGGTGCCGATCGAGAGATCGAGTGCGGGCTCGTCCTCGTCCTCCGGCTCGGGCGCGATGTCGTGCGCCGCAAGCTCGAGGTTGAGCGCCTCGGCCTCGGTCTCGTCGAGATCGTGGGTCAGGACGGCGTCTGCGACGTCGGCAGGGGTGAGCGCCCCGTGCTCCTCGCGCAGGTGGACGAGCGCATCGAGCGCCTCCGCAACAGCCGTGGTCATGCTGATCTCAGTCAACGAACTCCTTCATCTATTCGGTGGAGACGGGCGCGCGGTTTCGGCGCGTCTGCCGTCACCTCTTTCAACGACGAGAACGGATGCTCCATTCCCATCCTGCCACTGGGCACACCAGAACTTAGTGACAAACTGTTACAAGAGTGTTAGGGCCTCACCGAAGGCCCGTTAACCCCGGATTACGGCGCCAGGCGGTTGTTTGCGACAAATGCCGCGTGCGTGACGGGCATGTGGCAGCCGAAGAAGGTCTCGACCGCCTCGGCGTAGCGCCGGATCTCGAGCTGGGCGAACTCGGCGTTCCGCAGCGAGACGAAGTTCATCAGGGCGCGGGCGTTGACCGTCCAGTAGAACTGGGTGTAGGCGCCGACCGGGATCACGGACCGGGCGAGCTCGCGGGCGACGCCCTTCTCGACCAGCCGGGCGTAGGCGGCGTACGCCTCGCGGTACACGGCCTCGAGCTCCTCGCGCGTCTCCTCGGCGAGCTCGGCGCTGACCCGCTCGAAGCTGTAGGCGCCCGGCTTCCCGACCTGGCTGCGGACGTCGGCGGCGTCCGGGACGTAGAAATCGTCGGTCGCCTTCGCGTAGCGCATGCTGAACTCGTTGAACGAGCCGATCCGGTGCCGGAACCACTCGCGCGCCACGAAGATCGGGCAGCGGATGTGGAAGCGGAAGGCGTTGTGCTCGAAGGGCGAGCCATGCCGGTCGCGCATCAGGAAGCGGATCAGGCCTTCGTCGGAGTCGTCCATCTCCGTCTTGCGCCGCGCGAACGAGACGCGCGCGCCGTTGACCACGGACAGGTCGTCCGCCATCACGCCGTCGAGGCGCACGAAGCCGTGGTCGAGGACCTGGATCGTGTTGTCGGGGATCACTTCGGTCACGGTCAAGGCCGGCGGACCCTACTCCGGTGCTCGGACGGTATCTCGAACGGTCTCAGACACCTAAGGTGTCTGACACCAATGGCGGTCAAGGTCGGAACGTCGGGCTGGTCGTACCCCTCGTGGCGGCCCGGGTTCTACCCGGACGGACTCCAGCCGACGGAGTTCCTCGCCTTCTACGCCGGGCGCTTCGACACCGTCGAGCTCAACTCGACCGGCTACCGGCTCCCGTCGGCCGACCAGTTCCGGCGCTGGGCCGAGGCGGTCCCCGACGGGTTCGAGTTCTCCGTCAAGTTCTCGCTGACGCGGCTCGACCGCGTGACGACCTTCCTGGAGCGCGTGCTCGCACTGGGCGACCGGCTCGGGCCGGTGCGGGTCGTCTATATGGGGCCGCGCGACGACGGGACGCTCTCCTTCGTGCTCGGCTCGGTTCCGGAGAACGTGCGCCTCGCGTGGGACTTCCGCGACGAGTCGTGGGGAGCGGTCGGCGGCGTCGTGCAGGTGAACGATCCGGAGGCCGAGCCGTTCCGGTACCTCCGCCTCCGCGAGCCGCCCTACTCCGACGACGAGCTGCGCGCGATCGCTGCGACGCTCCGCGACCCCGCCTACGTCTATGTCCGCCACGAGGACGAGCCGACCGCGCCGGAGACCGTTCGTCGGTTGAAGCAGCTCCTATAGTTCGTACCCCGATGTGGGTCGTTCGCGAGTTCCTGCGGTTCATCGGCCGCATTGCAGTGGCCCTCCTGATCGCGATCGTGATCGCCGAGGCGCGCGCCCTGATCAGCGGTGGCGACACGTTCCGCAGCTTCCGCATCGTGTGCCTTCTCCTCGGCTGCCTGTACCTGCTCCTCGCCGCCGGCCCGGGGGCGTCACTCGGCGGCAGGCGGATGAGCGACACCAGCTGGTGGGTCACCCAGGGCATGGGCTGGGGGACGCTGCAGCAGGCTCCCGGCCCGAAGCTGACAGCGACCGCCGTCTTCGTCGGCAGCGGCGTCGCGCTGCTCGTGCTCGGCGTCCTGCTCTAGTAGCCGGCTGCCGCGGGCGCGTGCTCGAGGTGCACGCCCGAGGCGAGGATCTCCTGCACCTGCGACACCGCGAACCGGAGCTCGTCGTCGGAGGTGAAGAAGTGCGGGCCGAGGCGGATGCCCGCGTCGGGGCGCGTGTCGCAGATGATGTCGCGGCGTGCGAGCTCCGCGTGCACCGCCTGGAAGTCCGGCACGCTGAACACGACCGAGCCGCCGCGCGCCTCGGGATCGCGCGGTGAGGTGAGCTCGAAGCCCGCCTCGTCGACGAGATCGACGAGCAGCGCCGTCTGACGCATCGAGTTCTCGCGGATCCGGTCGACGCCGATCTCGGCGATGATCTCGTAGCCTGCGCTCGCCGCATAGTTCGCGGCGACGACCGGCGTGCCCGTGAGGAACCGTCCCGCGCCCGGCGCCGGATCCATCTCGTCCTCGAACGCGAACGGCCGCGCGTGCGCCTGCCAGCCGGCGAACGCCGGCTCGAGCTGCTCGGCGAGGTCCGGCCGCACGTACAGCCATCCGGCGCCCGGCCCGCCGCACAGCCACTTCACCGAGCCGCCGACACAGAACGCGATCCCGAGCGCGGTCACGTCGAGCGGCACCGCGCCGGCCGACTGATACGCATCGAGACACACGTGCGCGCCGACCGAGTGCGCCTTCTCCGCGATCGCGGCGACGGGCTGGATCTCCGCCGACTTGTAGAGCACGTGCGACACGGGCACGAGCAGCGTCCGCTCGTCGATCGCGTCGATCACCGCCTCCGCGTCGGGGCACACGACGACGTCCGCACCGAACCTCGCCCATGCCTGCTGCACGTAGCGCACCGACGGGAACAGCCCTTCCTCGAACACGATCCGGTTGCGCGGCGGCTTCAGGTCGAAGCACGAGAGGACGATCGCCTCGGCAACGGTGACGTTCTGATGCATGACCGTCGAGCCCGGCGGCGCGCCGACGATGCCGCCGACGAGGTCGCCCACCCGGAACGCCGTGTCCCACCACCCTTCGCCCCACGCGCGGGCGCCGCGCGTCCGCCACTCGGCTGCGAACTGCGCGAGGCGGCGCTCCGCCTCGGCCGGCATCGCGCCGAGGGAATGGTTGATCAGGTACGTCGTCGACTCGAGAATCGGGAAGCGATCCCGGTACTCCGCCAGCTCCACGAGCTGAATCTACAGTCGCAGCAGCTTCGTGCCGGAGCTCTGCGAGACCCAGACGTGGCCGAACGCCGACAGGACGGCGATCGGGCCGCCGGCGGCCGGACGGCGCGCGACGACCCGCATCGTCTTCGGATCGACGACGTCGACGACGTTCCCGTCGATGCACGGCACCCAGAGCTGCGTCCCCACGATCGTCGAGCCGAGCGGGTTGCGTGCGACCTTTGCGACGCCGGTCACCCCGAGCGTTCGAACCGAGATGCGGCTGACCCGATTCGTCTCCTGCGAGATGTAGATGTCGTCGCCGAGACCGGTGATCCAGTCCGCGCCGGCGATCCGCACCTTGCCGGTGATCCTGTTCGTCGCCGGGTCGATTCGCACGACCTCGCCAAGCGTGTGGTCGCTCACCCAGAGCGCGCCCCGGTACGCCGTGAGCCCGTTCGGCTCGCTGCCGACCTTGATCTTCTTGACGACCTTGCCGTTCGTGATCCGCCACACGGTGCCGTCGCCCGCATTCGCAACCCACACAGACCCGAATCCCCACTCGACGTCGTACGGCTGGAACCCGACCGGCACGCGCGCCGTCACCCTGCCGGTCTTCGTGTCGACGCGCACCGCAGTCGAGAGCGCATTGTCGACCGCCCAGACAGCGCCGGGCGCGGCGGCGAGGTTGAAGACACGCGCACCGACGGTGATCCGCGCGACGACCTTGCCGCTGGCCGGATCGACGCGGATCACATCGCCGCTGCCGAGGCCGGCGACCCAGACGCTCCCGTGGCCGGCGGCGAGGCCGAAGGTCGGGCTCCCGATCCGCGTCGCGCCCGAAGTGCCTGCCAGGAGGGCCAGCAGCGCCGCCGCAATTAGCTTCATTTCAAGCTATGCGACGGCGCCGCTGCGGATTGGTTAGGTCGGCGGCCTCGAATCGACGAGGATCGCGGCGAGCAGGAGCACGGCCATGCCGACCATGCTCTCCCCGGCGAGGCTGCGGCCGATCCGCCCGAGGAAGCCCGTGTCGGCGCGTTCGAGCGCCGGCGCCACGACGAAGTGGTGGAATGCGCCCCACAGGAGCGCGAACGAGACGAGCCCGATCTTCACGAGCAGCACGCGCCCGTAGCCGCTCGTCCACAGGTCGCTCACGTGCGGCAGGCGGACGATCGCGAGGTACACGCCTGCGCCGAGGACGACCGCGATCAGCACCGTCGCGAGGCGCGAGAAGCGCATGAAGGCCGCCTTGCGCAGCTCCGGCGCGCCCGTCCAGAGCAAGAGCGCCATCGTCGCGAGCGCGCCGATCCAGAGCGACGCGGCGGAGAGATGCAGCCAGTCCGCCACCTCGGTCTTCCACGACGAGCCGCGGTCGACCGCGTCGTGGCCCGACAACGACAGCCCACCCGCGAACACGACGGCGAGCACGAGCGCCGGCACGAGGGGCTCGACGCGGTCGAGCAGCCACGAGACGTAGACGAGCGCGAGCACGAACGCGAAGACGAGCGTCATCGTCACGAACGCATAGCCGAATCGCGTCTTTGCCATCGGCGAGAGATCGCCGTAGAGGAACCTCCCGAACGGCAACTGCAACGCGTCCTCGGCACGCAGCGAGAACGCGATGATCCCCGCGTGGATCGTGGCGACCGCCCCGAGCCCGGCCGCCACCGCGATCCTGCGCTCGAGCTGTTGCGGCACACGGAGGCCACGCAGCACGATCAGGCGCAGGCCGAGCGCACCGATCGTCAGCGCGAGCCCGAGGAACCAGATCCAGCGCACGACGTGCTCTTTGGTCGTCGGCCCGCCTGCGCCGTAGGCGTTCTCGACCGCCGGCGCCGGCACGCCGACACCGAACGTCCAGACGCCCGACACGACGTGCGAGTCGGCGGAGATCGCCTGCCACCGCACGGTGTACGCGCCGAGCTTCAGGTGCCGCACGCTTGCGACGACGTCGGTGCCGGTCGCACGCGCAGGGCCGGCGAAGTCCTTGCCGACGCCGTTCAGCACGCGCACCGAGCCGGGGAGCACCTTCACCTGCTGATCGAATCGCAGGCGGATCATCGGCGGCCCCTGCTTGAGCTCCGAGCGGAACGACGGTGTCGTCGACCGCAACGTCGCGTGCGCCGACGCGACCGCCGGAAACGCGAGCGCGACGAGAGCGCAGAACGCGATGCGTCTCATCGGTGCTGCTGTCCTGCGAGCGGCGACAGGTGGCCGAAGATCGGCGCCACGTCGCGGTCGGTGAAGAGCTGGATCGAGACGACGACTATCACGGCGGCGAACGCAGCCTGGAACGCGGCCGACCGCGGCCGGAACGCGAGGGCAAGCGGCGCCAGCGCCCCGATGATGAACGTCCAGCCGATCAGGTGGTGCAGGAAGGCAGAGCGCGCGAAGAACCACGGGTTCTGCTCGTGCACGATGAACGCCGTTCCCGTGACGAGGAACGCGAGCGGCCACGTGAACCGCCACAACGGCGACTTGAGCCGACCGTGGACGAGCCCGAGCTCGGCGGCACCGGCGAGCATCAGCGCGTCGGCCCACGAGCCGTGCGCGTACATGTGGATCGCCGAGTTGGTGAAGAAGGCCATCACCGGCCACAGGAACACCCCGAGAACGAACGTGAGCCCGGGCCAGAGATACTTCCGCCACCGGCGCATGTGCCACACCTCGCGGCCGGCAAGCGCCTCTGCGAACAGGCATAGCCCGACGAAGAGGATCCCGACCGCGAAGAGCCAGTGGACCATCTCAGCGGGTGGTTGCACGATGCCTCTCCAGATCCGCGAGCAGCGGCCGCGCCACGACGAGCGTGAAGACGATGCCCGCGACGACGACGTACAGAGGCGGCTCGACCGCGAGCCACCAGAAGCCCTGCCCGCGCGGATGAAGCAGCGTGATGCGGTCCGGCTGCAGAATCGCCCAGACGAGCCCCGCCGCTGAGACGAGCGGCCCGAGCAATGAGATCGCGTGCGCACGAATGTCGTGCTGCTGCGCGGCCTCGGTGACGAACGTGGTGTTCATGGTCCTCCTCCGGATCGAAGCGACAACGGCGTCGCCCGCAGGCACTGGGCGCGACCGCGGGTCAGGCGGCGAGCGGAGGAGGACGCGACTCGAACGAGAGGCCGAAGCGGCGCCGGGGTGCTGTGTCGTTGTCGGCGCGAGGATGCTGCTGCCGCACGCGCTCGACGCGCGCGAGCACGCTGCGCACACGTTGGAGGGTGCGATCGGCGAATGCCTCGATCTCGTGCAAGAACCGGGCGAGCCGCCATGCGAACGCGATGACCACGGCGAGGACTGCGAACACCGGCAACGCGTAGGTGTGCAGCCACGGCGCCAGCAGCGGCCAGCGGCCGGCGACGGCGCTCTCGGTGTCGGCGTGCACCAGGTAGACGAGTGACGTTGCAGCGAACGACGCGGCCCATACTCGGGGCGACAGGCCCGGTCGCAGCCGGGGAGCCTCGTCGTGCGCATGCCCGGCGGCGTGGAGGAGACGCCGGCCCGCGTCCGCGGCCGCCCACGCGCGCAGGCCACGCGCGGCGAGCGCGGCGAGCAGCAGCGCACCGATCGCCTTCACGCCGACGAGCAGCAACGGGTAGTACGAGGTGTTCGTGCGCGCCAGCGGCTCGACGTGCAGCCACCGGTCGACGTGGCGCGTCAGGGCTTGCCCGGCGACCTCGGCACACAGAACGAGGACGGCGAACGTGACAATCCCGCGGCGACGGAGCAGGCGACCCTGCATCGTCGATCGATCATACCCCTGCGCTTTCGGCCTAGGGGCGGGTGGCCCGCACGCCCCAGGCCTTGGCGCGGAGCGTGAACGGCCCGTCAGGCTCGCCGAGCTGGCGGCGAAGCTCTGTGCGGGCTGCCTCGCGCTGCTCGCCCTCGAGCGTCGCGAGCCAGGCCCCGGCGGGGCCGGCGCCGCCGCTGAGCGCCGACCAGAACTCGTCGAAGCCGGTGTACGAGCCGTCGGTTTCGATGAGCTCCGCGTGCACGTCGGAGAAGCCGTCGCCGAACAGGCTCTCGATCTCCTCGCGGGTGCGGTAGCGAGCATCGGACAGCTGACCCCTGCTCGCAAGGGCCTCGCGTGCGCGCGCCACTGCGGCGAGCAGCTCCATCCCCTCACGATCCCACATGCAGACCGCGACCGTGCCGCCCGACCTGACGATGCGCCGCATCTCGCGCACGCCCGCGGAGGCATCGCGCATGAAGGCGACGACGAGCTGCGCGAGTGACGCGTCGAAGCTCTCGTCGTTCCACGGGAGCTCCTCGGCCGGGGCCACGTGCGCATCGACCTGCGGCAGGCGCTCGCGGATCGCGTCGACGAACTGCGGTGACGGGTCGGCCGCGGCGACCTGCAGTCCGCGCGCGACGAGCTCGCTCGCCAGGGCGCCGGTCCCGGCACCGACGTCGGCGACGCTCGAGCCCGCCGCGAGACCTGCGAAGTCGGCGAACACCGGCGCGAGGCGGCGCGAGTAGCGACCCATGAAGGCGTCGTACGCAGTGTCGGACTCGAACATCGCCACGGCGGCGAGATTCTACGGGCGGCGCGTTCGGGTCACTGAACGCCGCGTCTCGATGGCGTAAGCTCGCGCTGCGGACGTCGGCCAGCTCTCCCCTGCGGCTGAGTCAGCCCTTGACGACTGCGGTCCCTATTCGGGAGGAACGAAGCGCCGCCGCTCTCCCCGCGGCGGTTCGTTCCTGCTCGGTCGGCTACCCGCGCAGAGGCGACCCGAAGCGGATCGTGTTGCCGTCGGGATCGGTGTGCGATCCCTCGTGCTTTCCCCATGGGAAGTCCTGGGGCTCGACGACTTCGACGCCTGCGGCGCGCCATTCGGCGGTGAGCTGGTCCGCGTCGTCGACGTGGAGGTAGAGCAGCCCTCCGCCGGGCGCCGGCGCGTCGGTCAGGTCGAGGTGAAGGTTCAGGCCCTGGCGCTGCGCGAACACGTATCCCTCGTCGTGGTAGGAGATCTCGAAACCGAGCCGCGCGTAGTGCTCGGCGGCGCGCGGCATGTCCGAGACCGCGAAGATCGGCTCGACCCCGACGATCCTCGTCACGCGTGCGATCCTACCCCGGCGGCGGCTCCACAGCGTCAAACCGAGCGTCTTCTCGTAGGCTTGCTGCATGACCGCTGACCCGACGGCCTTCGCCGGCCAAGCCGCAGCAGACCTCATGTTGCGCGAGCCGAAGACGCTCGGCGGGGACGCCTCGGTCGCCGAGGTTCGGGCGGTGCTCGGGAACCCGAAGGTGCAGATGGTGCTCCTTGCGGATGGTGCGACGTTCCGCGGCGCGATCACGGAGATCCCAGATGCCGCGTCGGGGCACGAGCCGGCCGTCTCCTTCGCCGATCTCAACGCCGAGACGATCTCGCCGACCGCATCGGGAGAGTCGGCGTTCCGCCGCGCGTCAGCGTCACCACATCGGCGCGTGATCGTTCTCGGCGACGACCGCGAGCTCCTCGGGTTGCTCTGTCTCAATGAGCGCCGTACCGGCTTCTGTCAAACGCCGAGCAGAACGCGCTGACGCCGGTACGGGAAGGCGACCCGCGCGGACGAGGCACGGCTCTGGGCTATCGCCGCATTGCACAGTCAGGCCGATTCTTGGCTGTGTTGCAGCGGAGCTCACTGAGGCAGCTCCCTTCACGAGGAGCCCGAAACTAACCCTCATGCCAGATTTCGTGACGCGGGACAGTATCGCCCGCAAGGGTTGCCGCGTTGGAGACGTAATGACCACGACCACAACCATCTTGTTAAACGTGCTTCTCGGGTTCGCGATGATCGGCAGTCTCGTTCTCCTTCTTGGTCACTTCGGCGTCCGGAAGGACAGGGAGCATCGAAGCCATATGTCGAGACGGGCTCGGCGGCACAACATCGCCGCTCGCTGAGCTTCGCCCTGGGAACCGCTAACGTCGGCTCGACCTCAAGGATCCCGGCCAACTGCTCGTCGACGATCGGGCGCGTTCAGCGACCTGAGCGGCGGTGCCTCCTTGCAGTTGGTCTCGCATCGGGTAAGTCTGTGCGGGGCAGGGACATCTATTTGGGGAGGGTTCCTAGTGAAGAAGGCAGTGCTGTTCCTTGCGGCTGTGGCCGCAGCGATCCTTGTCGTCGCACCGGCATCCGCCGGTAGCCCAAATGGGCAGACGATCACTGAGACGCAACACATCCACGGCTCGTTCTACGAGGCGAACGCGACCAACCCGTGCAACGGGGGCACGTTCAACGGCGGGCAGGGTGCACTGTTCAACGGCAACCTGGTCAACCACGTCACCTCTTTCACTAACAGCGATGAGGTGTGGACGACGTTCACCGAGACCGGAGCAGTCACCGCGACCGACGACGTAACTGGCGTCACCTATAGCGGCCACGCGACTGCGTGGGGGAACTTCAACATGAACGAGCGCAACCAAAACAGCGCCTTCACGTTGACAATTCACCTCGCAGGCTCGGACGGCTCCGCGATCACCGTGCACGAGACGACGGTCTTCGCGGTGAACGCCAACGGGACGGTCACGGTGAACTTCGACAAGTTCAGCGCAAGCTGCGGCTAAAGACGTTTCCGCCTTGACTCGCCGCTGATACGGCAGACCTCGACAGGAGCCCTGCGAAAGCGGGGCTTCGTCGTTTGCTACGACGATTTAGCTCGGCTCGACCTCGAGGATCCCTGCCCCGAGGCGATCGGTTCGTGACCTGCCCGCCAGTCGCGGCGCGAGGACTGAAAGGTGCCGGCGGTCGTCGCGGGACGACCGGCTCTGGACGAAGTCGACGAACCAGCTACGCGACGGTTTGCGGAAGAACGCGCTCGCGCGACGGCGCCACGTCGTCCGGGCCGGACTCGCGTGTAAGCGGTCGGAGAAACGCGACCTCCTGGTCACGTTCGCAGTCAAGGCAATAGTCCCCCATCGTCAGCACTTCGCAGCCATCGGTCTTGCATTGATGGACGAGCGGCATAGCCGGGATCTTCTCGCAGAACGACGGTCTAGGGCAAGGCTATGCCCGGCAATTCGAAGCGAGTTCTTAGTTGCCCCATGCCAACAGAACCTGCTCGAC
The DNA here is from genome assembly GCA_036490895.1 of Gaiellaceae bacterium. GTDB lineage: Bacteria > Actinomycetota > Thermoleophilia > Gaiellales > Gaiellaceae > PALSA-600. Next base: position 1,907 of record DASXDB010000310.1, on the reverse strand, counting down.
GGTCGGCGGTCGAGCGTGGCCGCCGCCCCACGTTTGATTGCCGCGAACTGCGCCACGCCGCCTGTGCGCTTTTGGCTCTAGCAACGAAGCCGACGGGGAGACTCGAACTCCCGACCCCTTCATTACGAGTGAAGTGCTCTACCAGCTGAGCTACGTCGGCGGGTCGCGGGGAACTGTAGCCGGACGCGGGCCGCGGAATACCTGTGGCCGCGCCTCGTTCCACCTACCGTGGCTGCGCTCGATCACTGCGTCATCGGCGTCTCGGACTGGGATCGGTCGAATGCCTTCTACGCGGACGTCCTCGGCGCCGAGGTGGTCGCGCGCGGCGACGGCTACGTCTACCGCTTCGGCGCGAACCAGCTGAACATCCACGGCCCGGGCGTCGACGGTGAGCCGAACGCGGAGCCGCCCGTCGCCCCCGGCGGAGCCGACCTGTGCTTCGTGTGGGAGGGCCCGATCGAGACGGCGGTCGCGCACCTCGAACGCGTCGGCGTGCCGGTCGAGCTGGGGCCGGCGCCGCGCTTCGGCGCGCGCGGCGAGGGGACGAGCGTCTACTTCCGCGACCCGGACCGCTCGCTCCTCGAGCTCATCTCGTACTAGCTACGCAAGCTCGCGCGCGACCTGCAGGAAGAGCGACTCGAGCGCGAGCTGGGGCGCCAGGTTGAACTCCTCGAGCGCCCGCCAGGACTCGCGCGCCGCCTCGGCAGCGCGCTCCGCGCCGTTCAACCGCTCGCGCGTCGCGTCCTCCTCGAGCAGCGACAGCTTGTCGAGGTGCACTGCGGCGGAGCCGGCACCGACGGCGACCGCGACCAGATCGCGGTACCACGCACCGAGCTCTTCAAGCTGCGCAAGCAGCTCCTCGCGCTCGGCACCGCGCGCCGCGCGCTTCACCCGCGTCTCAGCCTCGCGCGCGGGGAGATCGAGACCCTCGATGCGCGCCTCCTCGAGCTCGCGCGCCTCCAACGCACGCGCCTGCGCGTTCGCGATCAGCACGGCGGCCGCCGCGGTCGCGTCGAACTCGGCGTCGCGGTAGACGGACCGCGCCTGCGCGATCAGTGCCTCGCGCCGCTCGGCCGACATCGGGTCGAGCAGCCGCTCCAGCCGGTCGAGCCTCCCGCCCGCCGCGCGCGCCAGCGCGCTGCGAGCGGCGTCGTCGAGCTGCGGAACGCGCGCGTCGACCAGCGCGCGGATCGCCTTCTCCGAGAGCCGGCGGAAGGGTACGAGCTGGCAACGCGAGCGAATTGTCTCGGGCAGCGAGCCGAGGTCGTCGGCGATCAGCACAATCACCGCGTAGGCGGGCGGCTCCTCGAGATCCTTCAGCAACGCATCGGCCGCGTCCTCGTTCAGCAGGTGCGCACGGTGAATGAGGTACACGCGCCGGTCGGCTTCGAACGGCCGCATGTGCAGGTCACGGCGCAGCTCGCGGATCGCGTCGATGCGGATCATCTCGCCGAGCGCGTCGAGCTCGTAGAGATCCGGATGGAACTCGCGCGCCGCGTCGAGGAGGCTCCGTGCGAACACGCGCGCGACCTCGCCCTTGCCGACGCCCGGCGGCCCGTGGAAGAGGTACGCGTGCGCCGGCCCCTCGCGCAGGGCAGCGTCGAGGAGGCGCGCCGCCTCCGGCTGCTCAGAGAAGCGGGCGAACGTGCTCACGAATCTCCTCCGCGACCGTGTCGGCGGGGCGCGCGCCGTCGACCGCGACGATGCGCTCGGGCTCGGCTGCGGCCAGCGCCCGATAGCCGGCGTCGACTCTCTGCATGAACTCTGCTCCTTCGCGCTCGATCCGGTCATGATCGCCGGTCGCGCGGCGGAGCGCCTCCTCGGGATCGAGGAGCACGAGGAACGTCCGGTCCGGCAGCAGGCCTTCCGTGACGATCAGGCTCAGCTCACGCACCCGCTCCTCGCCG
>DASXDB010000309.1:0-2628 GCA_036490895.1 Gaiellaceae bacterium | reverse complement strand
GAGTGTCTGCAGCACGTCGTTGACCGGCCGGATCGCCTTGCTGACCCAGGGGATCTCCGCGGCGAGCACGCCGAGGACGACTCCGATCACGACGGCGATCGCCGTCGCGACGAGCACCTGCGAGAACGTGTCCATCGCGTCGCCCCACTCGCCGATCGCGCCGATCAGCGCGAACATCAGCGCCGTCGTCACCGCGGGGCGCAGGCCGCTGAGCACGAACGCGATCGCCGTCAGCCCGGCGAGCGTGATGAACCACGGCGTCTGGACGAGGAACGTGTCGAGCGGCTGCAGCATGTGCGCGACGAGGAAGTTGCCGACCGGGTTCGTGAGGTCCTTGAAGAGGAACGTCGTCGGCTTCTGGACGTAGTCGAGGGCGTTCTGGACCTGGGTCCGCAACCAGTCCTGCGCGGTCCAGCGCGTGTAGGCGGAGCCGGCCGAGAGGAGGTGCCCGAGGATGGCCGCGACGGCGACCGTCCCGAACACCGCGCCCGTCGCGAGTCGGGCGCGCTTCTTCGCCTCGACGTCGAGATGGCGCTTGGCGGGATCGGTGCGCTCGGCGACCGCCTCGGTCACGCGGTCGAGGGCGATCGCCATCACGACGATCGCGACACCGGCGAGGATGGCGAGCGCCGGGTCGGAGTTGAGCCCGTTCGTCACGGGCGCACCCAGGCCGCCCTCGGTGTTGATCAGCCCCGCGATCACGACCATCGACAGTGCGAACAGGATCGTCTGGTTGACCGACAGGAGGAGCAGCCGGCGGGCGAGCGGCAGCTGCACCTTCCAGAGCAGCTGTCGCTGCGTCGAACCGAGCGCCAGCGCAGCTTCGACGGTATTGGCGGGAACGCCCCGAATGCCGAGCGCGGTGATGCGGACGGCCGGTGGCACCGAGTAGACCATCGTCGTGATCACGGCGGCGGCCGGGCCGACCGAGAAGAAGATGACGACCGGCATGAGGTACGCGAACGCCGGGATGATCTGCGCCGCGTCGAGCACGGGCGTGATCAGCGCGTTGAACCGATCGGAGCGCCCGGCGACGATTCCGAGCGGAACGCCGACGAGCAGCGAGAACGCGACGGCGACGAGCATCAGCGCCAGCGTCTGCATGCTGTCGTCCCAGAGGCCGAGAGCGGCGAACGACGCGAAGCTCGCGACCATGATCACGCCGGCCCGCCGCCCTCCGAATCGCCACGCGAGCAGCCCGGCGAGCAAGGTCGTACCGGGCCACGTGAGCCACTTGGAGAGCAGGTGGTAGAGCCAGCGGACGAGCGCGTCGAGGCCGCTCGAGATCCAGTGGATCAACCGGTACGCGAAGTTCGGGTGGGTCTTCGCGCTCTCGGCCGCGAGCCAGTTCTGCATGTTGTCGAGGTAGTGGTTCAGCGAATGCCACACGAGCGAGTCGGGCCAGCTGAGCGTGCGCGACAGCGTGAGGTGGCAGATCACCATCACGGCGACGATCGCCCCGACGATCGTCGAGCGGCTCCGCCACCACGGCCGGTGGTCGAGGGCGATCCCCGGGGCGGCCGCGATGGTGGAGGCGGCCAACGCCTCTACTCCTCGCCCGCGATTGCGGTGAGGACGGCGTCCTTGTCGACGACGCCGACGATCGTGTCGCCGTCGACGGCGCAACACGGCCGTTCGCTTGCCGCGATCACGCTCACGGCGTTCCGGACGGTTGTCGCCACGTCGAGCTTCGGCCCGTCCTCCTCGCCCGCGCGCGCCTCGCGCATGATCCAGCGCAGCGTGAGCACATGGCTACGCGGGATGTCGCGCACGAAGTTCTCCACGTACTCGTCGGCCGGCGATCCGACGAGGTCCTCCGGCGTGCCGAGCTGCACGATGCGCCCGTCGCGCATGATGGCGATCCGGTCGCCGAGGCGCAGCGCCTCGGGCAGGTCGTGGGTGATGAACACGGTCGTCTTGCCGGTCTCCTCCTGCAGGCGGATCACCTCGTCCTGCATGTCGCGGCGAATGAGCGGGTCGAGGGCGCTGAACGGCTCGTCGTAGAGCAGCACCTTCGGGTCGACCGCGAACGCGCGCGCGAGGCCGACGCGCTGCTGCATGCCGCCGGAGAGTTCGCTCGGGAACTGGCTTGCAGCATCGTCGAGGCCGACGAGCTTCAGCACCTCTGCCGCACGCGCGTGCCGCTGCGCCTTCGACACCCCTTGCACCTCGAGGCCGAACGCGACGTTGTCCAGCACGGTGCGGTGGGCGAGCAGCCCGAAGTGCTGGAAGACCATCGACGAGGTGTGCCGCCGCAGCTGCAGCAGCTCGTCGTGAGAGGCGGCGGTGACGTCGCGGCCGTCGAGCTCGATTCGTCCGGCGGTCGGCTCGATCAGCCTGATCAGCGTGCGGACGAGCGTCGACTTGCCCGATCCCGAGAGCCCCATGACGACGAAGACCTCGCCGGGGTACACCTCGAACGACACGTCGCGGACCGCCGCGACGCAGCCGGTCTTCTCGCGGAGCTCGGCGCGCGACAGGTCGGCGTCCGGGGTGCCGATCACCTTCCCGGCGTTCCGGCCGAAGATCTTCCAGATGCCTTCCGCCCGGATGAGCGGGGCGGCGCCGTTTCCTTGACCGTTAGAAGAGCCCGACTGTCTCACCCCGTTCGTCGATGTCGACGTTCAT
>DASXDB010000308.1:0-1692 GCA_036490895.1 Gaiellaceae bacterium | reverse complement strand
GTCCCCTCGCGAACGGCGAGCCCTGGAAAGCCGGCCGCCGCCAGGTGCCCGTCCGACTCCGAGCGCATCCGCCGCTGCCGGATCGAGGCGGCACGCTCGCGCCAGACGCTCGTCGGGTCCGCGTGGGTACCGAAGACGGCGATCTCGTCGGCCGGCACGCCCGCGTGTCGCAGCGTGGCGTACGACGCGAGCGCTGCCAGCCCGCTACCGACGATCGCGCAGCGCATCCACCTACTTGACGCTGCCCGCGAGCAGTCCCTGCACGAAGTACCGCTGGAACGCGAAGAACACGCCCAGCGGGATGACGAGCGAGATGAACGAGGCGGGCGCGATCACGTCGATCGATGTTCCGAATTCACGCAGCTGCCCGAAGATCCAGACGGTGATGGGCTGCGTGTTCTGCCCGAAGGTCAGTGCGACGATGAGGTCGTTCCACGTCCAGAGGAACTGGAAGATCCCGAGCGACGCGATCGCCGGCAGGCCGAGCGGCAGGATCAGGCGCAGGAAGATGCGCAGCTCGGAGGCGCCGTCGATGCGTGCCGATTCGAGGATGTCCTTCGGCAGGCCGACGAAGAAGTTGCGCAAGAGGAAGATGGCGAACGGCAACCCGAACGCGGCGTGGAACAGGATGATCCCGAACACCGTGTCGAACAGGCCGAACGTGTCGTACAGCTTGAACATCGGGATCAGCGCCATCTGGATCGGCACGACGAGCAGCGCGATGTTCGCGATGAAGATCCACTCGCGGCCCGGGAAGTCGAGCCACGCGAGCGCGTAGCCGGCGAGTGCTCCGATCACGACGACGAGCAGCGTGTTTCCGACTGCGATGTACGCCGTCGTCTTCAGCGCGGTGATGAGCCCGTGGTTGTGGAACATCGCGTCGTAGTTCGACCACGTTGCGAGGCTCGGCTTCGAGAAGACCTTCCACCAACCGCCGGACGCGAGCTCCGACTGCGGGAGAACCGAGGTGATGAAGAGCCCGAGCGTCGGCACGAGCCAGAGCAGGCCGAGCCCGGCGAGCACGAGGTGGACCGGCGCCTTGGCGACGAAGCGCAGGATCCGCGCGGCAACCGTGCCCTTGGGATCCTGAATGACGACGGGTGCCGCGGCTTCCACCTAGACCTCCCTCTTGAAGCGTCTCACGTTCAGGGCGAGCACCGGGATGACGAGTAGGAACAGGAACACCGCGATCGCGGAACCGGTGCCGAAATCGTTGGAGCCGCCGAACGCTGTGCGCCACATCGCGAGCGCGATCACGTTCGCGTTCGCCTGCGTCGACTCGGGCGCGAGCGCGAGCACGATGTCGAACACCTTGAGAACGTTGATGATCATGGTGACGAAGACCACGCTCAGGACCGGCGCGAGCAGAGGCACGGTCACGCGACGGAACGTTTGCCATTCGGAGGCGCCGTCGGTGCGCGCCGCCTCGAGCACGTCTCGAGGCATCGCGGATAACCCTGCTGCGATCACGACCATCGCGAAGCCGGCCCAGATCCAGATGTATGCGATCAGCAGTGCCGGCGTGATCAGCGAGGGCCCGAGCCAGGCGTAGCCGCCGAACGGCTTCGCGAACGTGGCGGCGCCGACGCCCGCCTGGTAGGTGCCGGGCGAAAGGCCGCTGAACGTGAATGCCCCGTCGGCCGCCGTCGTCGTCTTCTTGACCGTCTTTCCGTTCTGCTCCAACGCGACGGT
>DASXDB010000307.1:0-9331 GCA_036490895.1 Gaiellaceae bacterium | reverse complement strand
GTTCACCCAACCGGTCTTCACCTCATCGGCGTAGCGCAGGCCGGCGGCGACGTCCCGGGTGAAGATCGCGGACAGCAACCCGTACGGCGACGCGTTCGCGAGCAAGATCGCCTCGTCGAGCGACGAGATCTCGACCACCGGTGCGACCGGGCCGAACGTCTCCTCGGTCGCGACCCGCGAGTCGGCCGGCACACCGTCGAGCACGGTCGGCTGCCAGTACAGGCGCGTCGGGAACCCATCCGCACGCTCGCCGCCGTGCACGAGCTCCGCGCCGCGCTCGAGCGCATCGGCGACGTGCTCGTCCATCTTCTCGGCGACGCCCTCGTTGTTGAGCGGCCCCATCGTCGTTCCGTCCGCGAACGGGTCGCCGAGCACGACGCGCCGTGCCTTCTCCCGTAGCAGCGCGACGTACTCCTCGCGCACCGCGCGATGCACGAGCAGGCGCTCGCCGGCCGTGCAGCTCTGACCGGCGCAGAGGAAGCACGCGGTCACGGCCGCTTCCGCCGCGAGCTCCAGATCCGCGTCGTCCATGACGACGACCGGCCCGTTGCCCCCGAGCTCGAGCACCGCGGCCTTGCCCGCGGCCGCCTCCGCGACCTTCCGGCCCGTCTCGGTCGAGCCGATGAAGCCGACGCCGTGCGTGCCGGGGTTTCGCGCGATCTCGTCGCCGACGACCGACCCCGGCCCGGTGACGAAGTTGAAGACGCCGGCCGGCAGATCGGCCTCGACGACGCACTCGGCGAGCAGCGTCGCGCACACGGCCGTCGTCGACGCGGGCGTCCACACGACGGTGTTGCCGGACGCGAGGGCGGGCGCGATCAGCTCGGCGGGCATCGTGTACGGCCAGTTCCAGGGCGTGATCACGCCGATCACGCCACGAGGCCGGCGAACGAGCAGGACGCGCTTCCCGGGCGTGAACGAATTCGCAAGCCGGCCTTCGAGGCGCTTCCCGTCCTCGGCTGCGTTTCGCCAGTACGCGACGAGCTCGTCGACCTCGTCGCGCGACTCGTGCAGCGGCTTGCCCTGGTCGAGCGTGAGCACGTTGGCCAGCTCGTCGCGGCGCTTCTCGACCTCGTCGCCGACTCGGTGCATCAGCGCAGCGCGCTCGAACGCGGTCAGCCGCGCCCAGCCGTCCGCGGCGTCGTTCGCGGCGGCGACCGCACGCTGTGCGTCGGCGCGTGCGCCGTGCGGGACCTCGCCGATCGCTTCGCCCGTCGCCGGCGACTCGGCTGTGAATGTCTCGCCGCTCTCGGCCGCCGCCCACGCCCCGCCGACGAACATGCCTCGGGTCGCGACGCTAGACGCCACGCGGGCTCACGTCCTCGAGGGCGACACGCATCAGGTCCCTGATCGAGACGATCCCGCACGGCGTTCCCTCGTCGAGCACGGGCAGGTGCCGGAAGCCGCCGTGGATCATCACGACCGCTGCCTGCTGCGTCGACTCGTCCGCGTCGACCGTCTCCGGGTGGCGCGTCATCCAGTCGCCGACGCGGCCGCCGACGTCGCCGGAGCCGACGGCGCGCAGGACGTCGCGCTCGGTGACGATTCCGATCAGCCGGCCGCCTTCGACGACGAGCGCCGAGCCGACTCGGCGCTCGTTCATCGCCGCCGCCGCCCCGACGAGCGGCGTCTCCGCGGCGAGCTCCAGCAGGCCCTTCGTCATCACCTCGCCGACGGTCTTCATCTCTCAGTCCCCGAGCTCGGTGCGACGGCGGTCGACATAGGCCTTCAGCTCCTCCTTCAATCCTCCGTCCATGGCCGGCTCCTCGTAGTCCTCGAGCGTCTTCTTCCAGACGTCGGTCGCCCGCGCGGCCGCATCCTTGCCGCCGTTGCGCGTCCACCGCTCGTAGTTCTCGGTCGAGGAGAGCAGCGGCCGGTAGAAGCACTCGCGGAACCGCTCGAGCGTATGCGCCGCGCCGAGGAAGTGGCCCCCCTGCCCCACCTCCTGATGCGCGCCGTAGGCGAGAGTCTCCTCGTCGATCTTGAGCGGCTCGAACACCTCGTGCAGCATGCGCAGGATCTCGACGTCGACGACGAACTTCTCGTAGCACGAGACGAGGCCCGACTCGAGCCAGCCCGCCGAGTGCATGACGAAGTTCGTGCCGGCGAGGAACGTCGGCCAGAGCGTCATCGACGCCTCGTATGCGGCTTGCGCGTCGACCGCCTGCGACGAGGTCAGCCCGCCGCCGCCGCGGAACGGCAGCCCGTAGTGCCGTGCGATCTGCCCGGTGCAGAGCAGCCCGACCGCCGACTCGGGCGTCCCGAACGACGGCGAGCCCGACTGCATGTCGGTGTTCGAGAGAAAGCTGCCGAAGACGACGGGACAGCCGGGGCGGATCGTCTGGACGAGCGCGATGCCGGCGAGCGCCTCGCCCACCTGTTGCGCGAGCGTCGAAGGCACCGACACCGGCGACATCGCCCCCATCAGCAGGAACGGCGTGATCACGAGCGCCTGGTTCGCGTTCGCATACGCGTGCAGCGCATCGAGCATGCGCTCGTCGTAGCGCAGCGGCGAGTTGACGTTGATCAGGCTGATGATCGCCGGCGTCTCTGCGAGCGACTCGCGGCCGAAGACCATCTCGGCCATCGCGATCGTGTCCTCGGCATTCGGCCCCGATGTGACGGAGCCCATGAACGGCTTGTCGGAGAGCGTCAGCAGCGCGTACACCATGTCGAGGTGCCGCGAGTCGAGCGGCCTGTCGTTCGGCTCGCAGATCGTCCCGCCGGGCGTGTCGAGCTGCGGGAACGCCTGCGACAGCCGCACCAGATTCTCGAAGTCCGCGTACGTCGCCTCGCGCCGCTCCAGCCCTTCCCGCACGAACGGGCACCCGTAGACCGCGCCGAACGCCATGTGCTTGCCGCCGACGTGGATCGTGTGCGCGGGATTGCGGGCCTGCAGGTCGAACTCGCGCGGCGCCTTCGCGACCTGCTCGAGAATCCAGTCCGGGTCGAGCTTGACGAGCTGCCCGTCGACCTTCTGGCCTGCCGCCTCCAGCAACGCGATCGTCGCCTCGTGCGGCTCCGAGGTTCCGAAGTCGATGCCGAGCTCGCTGACGATGCGCCGCCAGCCTCGCTCGAGCTCCTGCATGGACGACTCGTCGAGGATCTCGTAGCGCGGCATCTCGTTGACGAGCACTGGTTACCTCCCGGGGTGTCTGACACCATCGGTGTCAGACACCAGTAGACGTTCGAGGGCAAGTTCGAGACCGGAGTCACCCGTCTCACGGACTTCGAGCGGCAGTTCGAGTCTTTCAGCCGCGGCTTCTGCTTTCGCGCGGAGCGCGCCCGTTGGGCGTTGGGCCAGCCACACGACGCGCTCGTAGTTGCCGAAGTAGTCGTCGCGAAGCTCGGGGTGGCGGTCGAGCCCGAGGCCACGCCACACCACTCGCTCGAACGATCGAACGAGGAAATCGGTCAGGTAGTACGTCCCCGGCTCGTGCCGGTCGAACCGGCCGAAGATCCCGTAGCAATCGGGGCCGGCGAGCCGCGGCAGGTCGTCGAGCGCGCCGCGCGTCCCGCAGTCGGCGTAGCCGACCAGGTCGACGTCGTCTCCGAGCGCGTCGCGGATCCGCTCCGGGCGGTTGTGCAGCTCCGGGGGAAGCGGCCGCACCTCCAGGTCCCAGCCGCGCCGCTTCGCAATCTGGTCGATGTGCAACGCGAGCGCACCGCAGGCGACGATCGTCCGGCTCATCCCGGGAAGGCCAGCTGGTCGATGAACAGGTCGTTGAAGTCCGCGCGCCCCGAGAGCTCGACGTACGAGATCTCGTCGAGCACCGCGTTCGCCGCGGCGCGCTCGGTGACCGACAGCGCGACGATCTTCGCGCCCTCGCCGGCGACGTTCCCGGCGGCGACGATCCGCGGCAGCGGCAGGCGCGGCACGAGGCCGATCTTCACGGCGCTCGCGGCAGTGAGATACGAGCCGAACGACCCACCGAGCAGCACCTGAGAGATCTCGCCCGGATCGATCCCGAGGTCGTTGCACAGGATCGCCCAACCGGTCGCGATCGAGGCCTTCGCGAACTGCAGCTCGCGCACGTCTCGCTGTGAGAGAAAGACGTCGGGCGTGAGCCGGAAGATGTTCTCCTCGCCGATCTTCCCGAGCCGCTCCGAGGAGCCGAGGACGAAGCGGCCGGAGTGATCGAGGATGCCGGCGCCGACGAGCTCGGCGACCGCGTCGACGAGCCCGGAGCCGCAGAGGCCGAGCGGCTCCACGTCCCCGATCACCGTGAGCTGCACGTCGCCGTCCACGATCCTCACGCCTTCGATCGCTCCCTCGGCGGCACGCATCCCGCAGCGGATCTGCGCCGCCTCGAACGCCGGGCCTGCCGGCGCCGCGCACGCGAGCGCACGCTCCGACGAGCCGAGCACGATCTCCGAGTTGGTGCCGACGTCGATGAAGAGCCGTGTCCGCTTGTCGAGCGTGAGCCCGGTCGCGAGCACGCCGGCGACGATGTCCGGCCCGACGTAGGCGCCGAGGGCGGGGAACAGGACCGCGGGCGCGCGCTCATGGACCGTCACGCCGAAGTCGGTCGCCGTCGCCTCCGGCAGCCGCCGCGCCGCGATCGTGAACGGCGCCATCGAGAGCGGCTCGGGATCGATGCCGAGCGCCAGCTGGATCATCGTCACGTTGCCGGTGACGACGATCTCGTAGACCTCCCGCGGCTCGACGCCGGCTTCGTCGCACACCTCGCCGGTCAGCTGCATCAGCGTGTCGTGCGCAGACGTCCGCAACCGGGCGAGGGCGTCGGCGTCCATCATCGTCGCGCTGATGCGCGAGATGACGTCGGCACCGAACGGCTGCTGCTTGTTCAGCATCGAGCGCACAGCGGCGGGCTGGCCCGTCTCGAGGTCGAGGAGCGTCGCGACGACGGTGGTCGTCCCTAGGTCGTACGCGATGGCGAACCGCCGTCCGCTCGTGTCGCCGGGCTCGACGTCGACGAGGAGATCGTCGACGAACACCGCGGTCACGTTCCAGTCGGCGTCGCGGAGCGTTCCGCCGAGCGTGCGGACGACCTCGAGCGGCACGCGAAGCTCGACGTCGTCCATGCCTGCGAGCACGCGCTCGAGGTCCGAGGTCTGATCTTCGAGCGTCGGCTCGGCGAGCTCGAGGTAGCGCTTCTGCACCGCCGGGCGCAGGATCACGTGGCGGCCGACGCCGGCGAGCGCGGCCTTCGGCCGCGTCTGCAGCGGCGGCACCTCGACGACGACGTCGTGCTCGGCGTTCGCGCGGCACGCGAGCCGCCAGCCCGCCCGCAGCTCGTCCGGCGAGAACGCACGCGGGTCGACGCTCGACACCGCCTGCTCGCCGGAGGACACGCGCACCTTGCACTTCTTGCACGTGCCGTGGCCGCCGCAGGTCGAGTCGATCGCGATCCCATTCCAGCTCGCGCAGTCGAACAGCGTCGTGCCGGCCGGGACGCGCGCCTCCTTCGTCGCGCCGTCGGACTGGCGGAAGACGAGCCGGACGCGGTCCGGGTGCACTTCCTCGATGTGCTCCTCCGCCACGCTCATGCCGCCGCCGCTGCCTGCTTCCTGCGGTAGGCCGCGATCCAGTTCGATCCCCACTCGTCCTTCCCGAGCAGGAAGTCCGACGCCCGCACCGCCTCGACGACCTCGACCGAGCGCGCGTCCATGATCGCGCTCGTCAGCCCGTGGCTCGCGGCGATCGCGAGGAAGGAGCCGCCGAGCGTCTCGCGGCCGGGCAGCCCGAACGAGGTGTTCGACGCGCCGCAGGTGGTGTTGACCCCGAGCTCGTCACGGAGCAGCTTCAGCGTCTCGACGAAGAGCGTGACCGCGCGCGGCTCGGCTCCGACCGGCATCGCGAGCGGGTCGATCACGACGTCCTCGGGTGGGATGCCGTGGTCGCCGGCGACCGACACGATCTTCTTCGCGACCTCGAGCCGGCGCTCCGGCTCCATCGGGATCTCGTCGTCGTTCGCCAATCCGATCACCGCAGCGCCGTGCTTCGCGACGATCGGGAGGATCGCCTCGAGCCGCTCGTCCTCGCCCGTGACGGAGTTGACGAGGGCCTTGCCCTGGTACGCGGTCAGCCCGGCCTCGAGCGCCTCGATCACGGACGAGTCGATCACGAGCGGCAGCTCGGTGAGCGACTGCACCAGCGGGACGGCCTGGCGCATCAGCTCGACCTCGTCCGCGAGTGGATCGCCGACGTTCACGTCGAGCAGGTCGGCGAGCGGCGTCTGCTGCGCGACGTCGATCTCGATGCGCGACAGGTCACCCTGCTGCAGCTGGGCCTGGAACTTCTTGCGGCCGGTCGGGTTGATGCGCTCGCCGATCACACAGAACGGGCGGGCAGGCCCGATCACCACCTTCCTAGACGGCGACTCGAGAACCGTTTCCAATCGTCTCCCTTTCGTGGCGGGTGGGAATTCCGAGCCGGGCGCACAGACGTGCGATGCCGGCCTCCTTGCGAAAGCTGATCAGGTGAAGGCCGCGCACGCCCGGCAGAGCACGGGCCGCGTCGGCGAGCTCACACGCGACTTCGAAGCATTCGGCTTCGGGATCGGTCGCGCGCTCGCAGCGATCGATCACGTCCGCAGGAACGCTGATGCCGGGGACGCGCTCATCGATGAAGCGCAGCGCGCTCGGCGAGCGGACGAGACAGATCGAAGGCAGGAGCGCCGCCTGTGCAGCGAGTCCCTTCCGCTCCGCCTCGATCATGAAGCCCATGAGCGGGTCGATGTCGAAGACGACCTGCAGCTGCAGGAATCGCGCGCCCGCGCGCACCTTCTTGAGCGCGCGGTCGACGCGGTGATGCAGCGGCGGCGCCTGAGGGTTCTCGACGGCGCCGAGGAAGAGGTGCGGCAGCGGATCGAGCTTGCGGCCGGAGAGGTAGCGGCCGTGGCGCATCGATTCGGCGACTGCGAGCAGCTGGATCGAGTCGAGGTCGAAGACGCGCCGTGCTTCGGGCTCGTCGCCGGCAGTGACGTCGTCGCCCGTGAGGCAGCAGATGTTCTCGATCCCGTGCAGTGCAGCGCCCGCGATGTCGGCTTGCAGTGCGAGGCGGTTGCGGTCGCGGCACACGAGCTGCACCACCGGCTCCATGCCGAGCTGCTTCAGCGCGATCGCGACGGCGAGCGGCGACGCGTGCGCGTGCGCGGCGGTGTTGTCGGTCGCGTTGACGGCGTCGACGTACTCCTCGAACGGCTCGAAGTTGCGCTGCACGGCGTCGAGGCCGCCGCTGTTCACGGTCAGCAGCTCGGCCGTCACAACGAAGCGGCCGGCGTCGATCGCGTCCTCAAGCCTCGACACGCCAACCCTTCGGAGCGACCCGATCGCGCTTCGTGAGCAGGTTCGCCCACGACGAGGTGTTCCACAGGCGGTTGTCGACCGGCTTGCGGATGTCGGCGATCTCGTGCGCCCACGGGGTCTTCGGCGCACGCTCGACCGCCTTTACCCACACGCAGCGCATCTCGGGCTTCACCTCGCAGTGGCCGTCGGGACGCACGCCGCCGCACGGCCCGTTGCGAAGCGTCTTCGGGCAGTTCATGGGGCACGTCATGCCGGTCGAGTGCAGCACACACTGGCCGCACATCTGGCAGCCGAACACCGGCTTCTTGACCGCCGCCTCGATGAGTGCCAACGGCTTCACGCAGGGACCGCGGAACGCCGCTTCTCGATCAGGTCCTTGGCGAGGCGAACGGCCGTCGAGGCATCGGCGGCGTAGCCGTCGGCGCCGACCGCATCCGCGTACTCCTGCGTTACGGGCGCGCCGCCGACCATCACGATCACGTCGTCGCGAATGCCGGCCTTCTGCAACGCGTTGATGTTCGCCTTGAACATCGGCATCGTCGTCGTCAGGAACGCCGAGAAGCCGACGATGTCGGGCTCGTGCTCGTTGATCTTCGCGACGAACGTCTCGGGCGCGACGTTGACGCCGAGGTCGTAGACGGTGAAGCCGGCGCCCTCGAGCATGATGTTGACGAGGTTCTTGCCGATGTCGTGGACGTCGCCCTTGACGGTGCCCATCACGTACGTCCCGACCGGCTTGGCCCCCGTCTCCGCGAGCAGCGGCCGCAAGATGTCGAGCGCACCCTGCATCGCCCGCGCCGCGATCAGCATCTCGGGCACGAAGTAGTCGCCGCGCTCGAACCGCGCACCGACCTCCTCGAGTGACGGGATCAGCGCGTCGTAGAGCATGCTCTCCGGCCCGAGCTGATCCTCGAGCCCCTGGTTGACGAGGTCCTTCACCTCCGGGGCGTTGCCGATGAGCGTGTTGTCGTAGAGCCCCTGCAGGATCTCTTCGTGCGTCATGCCGCTCCTCTGGTTGTCGCGCCGAGGCGCTCGGACAGGAACTGCGCCTGCTCGACGAGCGCGGGTGCGAGCTCGGCGATGCGGGCGCGGGTGAGTCGGATGGTCGGACCGGAGATCGAAAGCGCTGCGACGGCGACGCCGTCGGGGCCGAAGACCGGAGCCGCGAGCGCGGCCAGGCCGTGCTCGAGCTCGTCGACGGCGACCGCATACCCCTGTGCCCGAATCGCACGCGCGTCGACGGGCCGTTCGGCGGAGAACGCGTGCAGCACCTTTCCGTTCGCCGTCGACTCGAACGGCACGCGGCGGCCGATCCAGTTCGTGCCGCCGACGAAGTGCCGCGAGTCCTCTTGCGCGAGATGCTCGACGCCGAGGGGCGTCGGCACACCGAGGTTGATCGTCTCGCCCGAGAGGTCGGCCAGAGCGCGCAACGCCGGCGCCGCGAGCTCGACGAGCCCCGCGCTCGTGTCGCGGTGGGCGAAACGGAGAAGCACAGGCCCGGGCGCGACCCGGCGGTCGCCCGCGCGCTGGACGAGCCCTCGGCGCTCGAGCGCCCCGACGAGGCGCGAGGTGGTGCTCTTCGGGAGGCCGGTGTCGGCGGCGAGCTCCCCCACGCCGAGCGGACGGTGCGACTCGACGACGCGCGCGAGGAGCTCGGCGGCGCGGTCGATCGCCTGCGTGCCCGTCTCGGTCGGCACAGCCCATATGGTGGAACATCAGTTCCACGTTTGTCAAGCCGCCTGCGTTAGAGCCGCGAATCTCGGCTCGCCGCGACCTCGAGCCGGAAGCCGTCCGGGTCGAGGAAGAAGGTCGCGTAGTACGCCGGGTGGTACCGGGGCCAGAGCGTCGGCGCGTGCAGGATTTCGCCGCCGGCCGCGTGCGCTCGCCGGTGGACGCCGTCGACCTCGTCCCTCGTCTCGACGGCGAACGCGAAATGGTGTAGCCCGGCCGCGTACAGCTCGAACTCTTGATCGACGAGCGCCTGCCGAAGCCCGAGCGAGCCGGAGCCTGCCTGCGGGAACCGGAGGTAGTGGATCTGCTCGCCCCGCTCGCCGGCCAC